>JASHRI010000097.1 GCA_030037435.1 Candidatus Acidiferrales bacterium
GGCCCGACGACATTTGGCGACACGATCGGAGCTTGCACCGACACGAGCGCCTGCGACGTATATTTTGCGGGCAGAATCTTGGCAACGGCGTACGCCAACGACACTCCAATGATGGCAAAAACGGTAATGAGCACCCATCGCCTTCGCAGCATCGCCAAATAATCAGCTGGAGTTAGTTCCCGACGACTCATGAACACCTCTCTTCCGCGTATCTCAATCGTAGCTGTTCGCCAGTGTCATTCCAACGCATCTCAGAAAAGCAACGGCCGCTCGTGCCAGCTTACCCCGACGGAAATCAAGTTACGCACCACGCTGGTTCCGCACGTGGGACCGATGCAAAAGGCAGAATTTGCGCTTTGGTATTGCAGTTGATATGAAAACGTCAGCGCTAGGGTCTCGCTGAACGGGTGAGAAAAATTCGCACCGGCGAACCAATAGTCGTAGGCCAGGTTTGGGTTCTGGGTGGAAACAATCGCAGCCCCCGTATCAACCCCGGTGTTGCGGGAATAACCGGCCACAATTCCGCTCGAAAACGTTTTGGACATCCTTCGCGTCACGGTCCCCGTTGCCGTATCGCTCACCGCGCCGGCGAAAACGCCCGATCCAGACGTTACACCATGCAGATACGTCAGGCCAAAATCTGTCCTCTCGCGCCGATATTTGAGCGCTGACGTCAGTGTCCAACCAAGGTTCGATGTTGAGCCACTGGCATTTCCGGTGCCGGTCGTGCCGCCTGGCGATCCCGACCCCACGGAACTCGGCGTTTGGAACAACTCGAATTCGGGACCGGCAGCTACTTGAAACGCAAGCCGCCCTGTGACCTGCCTGCCGTACGATACTTCCAGGGAGTGGAGGTCGATGGATTGACTGGAATTGGTGTAGCGAAGCCCGGTAAATGCATACAACAGGCCGACCGTATTGTGTTCACTTGCTTTATAGTTGTACCCACCTTGGAAGGTCACCGCACCGGAGTCCAAAAGATTGTTCCCAAAAAAATGCAGTAAGTCGTAGCCCCCGGCGATTGTAATTGAACTGCGCGGCGTCAGAAAAACATTCAGTTGCACCACGGCTGAATTCGCCAGATTCTGGCCCTCTCCAGTCAAGATCGACTGTGCTGTCGCGAACCCCGACGTTAACCCCGTGGAACCGCTTCCCAGAAGCGGCAGTCCGCCTACGCCGCCGAATCCTAGACCCGCTTGCGGTAAATAAGTGAGCTGATCCAAAAACGAAAGCGTGGAGCGACGGAATCTAACAGCATATGTGGCGCCGAGTTCCTGCACGATTCCGTTCGACGCTCCCTCCGAGTTTGAATACATCCCTCCGCCCGTATAGTTGATCATCAAATCGGAGGCCCCCGATATGCGGCGTATGTCGACTCCGCCGAGAAACGAACCCCATCCGGTCCAATCTGTGCTGGTACCGCTGTTACTAGGGTTCTCCTCGGGATTTGAATCAGCAGTGGCCGCGAGGTCAAAACGCGGCTGCCAATAGCTTCGATTGACTTGGAGGTTTCCCAGCGAAAGGAACTGCACTCCCGTCAACGGCCGGTTGTCCGGCGCGACGGTCTGCGTTTCATCTTGCTCATCCCCGGTTGTCACCGAGAGCGGAGAACGGTATGCAGGGATCGGGGCCTCAGTCTGATTCTGCTGCTGGCCCTGGCTGTTAGGGGCATTTTGTTGCTGGCCCTGGTTGTCCGGAGCATTCTGCTGCTGGCTCTGGCTATCCGGAGCATTTTGCTGCGCCTTGACTGCCGGCACGGCCGCCGCCAGCGCGATGATGCCGCCGATCAACCATGCTCGTCGCCACATACTCATTCGCTCGCTCCCGTCTCTCCTATGGAACTACGATCTGATCGCCGGCCTTGAGTGGAATATTTTGCTCGGTGTCCTTGCCATTGATCACGTCTTTATAGTTAAAAGAAAGCTTGTGCTGTTTTCCAGCTTCCTGGCGCAAGACGTAAACCTTCTTGGTGTTCGCAAACATCGTGAAGCCGCCCGCCGAGGAAAGTGCCTGCAGCACGTTCATGCCTGGCAATAGCGGATACGCGCCTGGCCGAGCCACTTCTCCCAAGACGTAAATACGTTGACTGTTGATCGCCGTCACGATCACCGTCACTTGTGGATCGGTAACGAATTTTTTCAGGCCGTCCGTAATCTCGGTCGCCAGTTGCATCGGAGTCATGCCACCTGCTTGAACATCGTTCAGCAACGGCAGCGAGATCTTCCCGTCCGGCCGCACCGGAACGGTACGAGTTAGTTCCGGCTCCTTCCACACGTCCACGGCCAGCACATCTTGCGGTCCAATGATGTACCCAGGGTCCGTTGTCGCCGGAACCGCGCTGTGTTGCGTGTTCCCCGCGTCTTGCGCTTTGTTCGCGTTATTTTGAGCCGATGCACCCATTGCCAACCCAAACAACGCCAACATCGTCCCGAGCACAGCGTGCTTTATCATTGCTTTCACCTGCCTCACGAAGTCGTCCCCGCGCCTTGCAGTCCAATCTGCTTGAGCTTGTAGAGCAGGGCCTTGTAACTGATTTGTAGCTCCTGTGCTGCCCGCTTTCGGTTCCACCGAGTCCGTTCCAACGCTCGCAAGATCAGCTCGCGTTCGGCTTCGCGCGACGCCGCCTTCGCCGCCGCTTTCAGTGAATCCGGCCTCACGCTCGACGCCACCGGCCGCTTTTCGAGCGGAGCGTTTGCCAGTTCGGAAATCGGCAGCTCTTCCTCGCCAAGTGCCACGATGTTTTTCACCACGTTTTCAAGCTGGCGAATGTTCCCCGGCCAGTTATGCTCCATGAAAACCTGCATCGCCCGCGCGCTGAGGTTTCGGCGCGATCGCCCGAAAAGCGCCGCGTGTTTCGCCATGAAAAACTCCGCCAGTGCGGGAATATCTGCCTTGCGCTCGCGAAGAGGCGGCAGCCGTAGACAGACTCCATTAATCCTGTAGAACAACTCGTTCCGAAACCGTTCCGCTCGCATTTCCGAATCCAGGTTTCGGCTGGTCGTTGAGATGATTCGCGCCGTAACCATCGCGGGCTGCGGCGTGCTCTCGCCGTCCGGTAATGCACTCAGCAGATATCGCTGGCACGCGGTATCAAGTTCGCTCACCTCGTCGAAAAGCACCGTTCCCACTTTTCGTTCTTTGCCATTCCCGCCCACCGGTATAACTGCCGCCGCAATTGCCTGCGGTGTCGCCGAAGCGCATGCAATTTTGACGAATTCTTCGTTTGCATGCTCCGATAGCATGTGGATTCGCTTCGCAAACATCTGCTTTCCGGTGCCGCTTTCGCCAGCTAGCAAGATGGGTATCTCGGTCCTCGCGATTTCGGCAATGACGCTTTCCAAGGTGAGAATCGCCGGGCTCGTTCCGCCCGCGAACGCAGGGCTCTCCGCCGCTGCGTTTGGCTTTGGCGACTGCACGGGCATGTCCGTTTCCACTCGGGCTTCCATAGGGTGCTGGGCGGAGCCTATCCCCTCCGGGTGACTGTCCTTGCTGCAAAGCGAGGGCCATGAATCATCACGAGCCCTGCGAAAAGAGCCAGAACGTAAGCTATTTGACTACTGTGTGTTAGCGTGCAAAATAGGCTCGCGGAGACCCAGGGATTCGGCAGAGTCTCTGAAACCTTCCATGAAAGAGCAAAATACTTTCACTTTGTGCCCGTGAAACTGAACTGCACTGACCATCCGTTCTTGGCCTACACGCAACGAGTTGTGGCTCACTAACCCAAACATAATCAGCACATGGGAATAAAGGTTACATGATATCATGCAGTAACGGTAATTATTTATCTCTATTGGGAATAATTGTTCTACTTCCCCCGCCGGCATAGTAAGGATTTACCGGGTTTGTGTGTTTTTTCCCTGCGGAATCTGCCTCGGGCGAGAGGGCATTCGGTTTGCATACTTGGGATCTGCCCGGCTCAAGGCGCGTAACCGCGCATGATAAAATTTCGCAGTGGCCATGACAGACACTCAAGGCATCGTTGATTCTGAATCGGACCGACGTGGCTGAATCGAGCATGAGCTCTAGGCGAAAAGCTTCGTCGCAAAGAAGCAGGCTATGGCTGTGTGTCGCGCTCGTCATTGGAGCCCTCGCACCCGGCTGCCTGAGGAATCCTCAAGTCACCAAACAAGGCGACTTTGACACGGGGAAGACCTACTTTCAGCAAAGGAAGTTTTCAGCCGCCGAAATCGAACTCCAAAATGCCATCCAGATCGATCCGAAATTTGCACAGGCCCACTATCTCCTAGCGCAGTGCTACCTCAAGGAAGGGAAATGGGGACCGGCCTATCAGGAACTTAGCCGCACGGTGCAAATCACTCCTGGCGATTTAAAGGCGCAGATGGATCTGTCCAACCTTCTAATTGACGCTGGCAAATTTCCGGATGCGCGCGATCATGCCGCGCTGGTGTTGAAATCCGACCCACGGAACCCTCAGGCGCAAATCGCCGTAGCCAGGGCCGACGCAGCAGAAGGCACCTTGCCCAAAGCGATCGCCGAAGCCCAGCAGGCCATCCAAATGGATCCAACCCGCACCGCCTCCTACCTCACTCTCGCTCTTTTCCAGGAGAAAAGTCAGGATCCTGCTTCCGCCGAGCAAACCCTCAATAAAGCTCAAAGCAT
>JASHRI010000098.1 GCA_030037435.1 Candidatus Acidiferrales bacterium
GCGCTGCCGACGATGGCGGGACAAGAACTCGCAGGCCGCGTCAGCGTGAGCAAAGAATATGAATGGAATCGAGGGTCGATCGATCTGGCCGCGCCGCTCGCAGCGGCCGCTGCTGGAAATGTCGCACCAGCTCACGCAAGCGCCGGTCAAAGCATTGATCACATTGCCACCGCGAGCAGGCGCGGCAATGGAGCCGGGGAAGGCGCGCCACGCTATCGCGTAGTTGCCTACGATTTCGGCATCAAGAAAAATATCCTCCGGATTCTGGTGGACCGCGGTTGCGACGTCACCGTCGTGCCTGCGAAAACCTCGGCCGAGGATGTACTCGCCCTCAAGCCTCATGGCGTGTTTCTCTCCAATGGTCCTGGCGACCCGGAGCCGGTTACTTATGCCATCGCCAACATTCGCAAGCTCATGGGCCGCGTGCCGATATTTGGGATCTGCCTGGGCCATCAGCTATGCGGGCTCGCCCTTGGCGGCCGCACCTTCAAATTGAAATTCGGACACCACGGTTCGAACCATCCGGTAAAAAATATGCTGACGCAGAAAGTAGAGATTACCGCCCAGAACCACGGGTTCTGCGTCGATCCTGATTCGCTGCCGGCAAGCGACGTGGAGATAACGCATCTAAACCTGAATGATTTCACGAACGAGGGTCTGCGTCACCGGTCACTGCCGCTCTTCAGCGTCCAATACCATCCTGAGGCATCGCCCGGCCCGCATGATGCGCGCTATTTGTTCGACGATTTCGTGAAAATGATGCAGGATGCCCATCGAAAATAGGCGATGCCCAAGCGCACTGACATCAAGAAAATCCTGATCATCGGCTCCGGGCCGATCGTGATCGGACAGGCCTGCGAATTCGACTATTCCGGCACGCAAGCCTGCAAAGCGCTGCGTTCTGAGGGCTACGAAGTCATTCTCGTCAATTCGAATCCGGCGACGATCATGACCGATCCGGAAATCGCCGACCGCACCTACATCGAGCCGCTTTCCAAGGAATATCTTGAGGCGATCATTGCGGCAGAGCGTCCGGATGCGCTTTTGCCTACGGTCGGCGGCCAGACCGGGTTGAATCTTGCCGTCGAGCTGGCGGAATCCGGCATTTTGGAAAAGTATGGCGTGAAGCTGATCGGCGCCACGCTCCGGGCCATTCAGATTGCCGAAGATCGCCTCCTCTTTAAAGACACCTGCCGCAAAATCGGCCTCGAGGTTCCGGAGTCGGCCGTCGTCACAAACATTCCCGAAGCAATCGACCTCGCGGATAAGCTCGGCTATCCCGTGGTCATTCGTCCCTCATTCACGCTGGGCGGCACTGGCGGCTCGATCGCTTACAATCGCGAGGAATTCGCGGACGCGATCGCCCGCGCGCTGGACGCAAGCCCCGTGCACCAGGCACTGATCGAAGAATCCGTGATCGGCTGGAAGGAATTTGAGCTCGAAGTGATGCGCGATTTCCGCGACAACTTCGTGGTGATCTGCTCCATCGAGAATTTTGACCCGATGGGAATTCATACCGGAGATTCGATCACCGTGGCACCCGCGCAGACGCTCACAGACAAGGAATATCAGCGCATGCGCGATGCGGCTGCCGCCATCATCCGCGCCGTCGGCGTCGAAACGGGCGGCTCGAACATTCAGTTTGCTGTCGATCCGGAAACCGGCCGCATGGCCGTGATCGAAATGAATCCTCGTGTGTCGCGAAGCTCGGCCCTGGCGAGCAAAGCGACCGGCTTCCCGATCGCCAAAATCGCGGCGAAGCTGGCTGTTGGCATGACGCTCGACGAAATTCCCAACGACATTACGCGCAAGACTCCTTCCTGCTTTGAGCCGACGATTGACTACGTTGTGGCGAAGATCCCGAAGTGGCAGTTTGAAAAATTTCCGGGCAGCGACACCACGTTGACCACGCAAATGAAATCCGTGGGCGAAGTAATGGCCATCGGTCGCACGTTTCAGGAAGCGCTCTGCAAGGGAATCCGCGCGCTTGAGCCGAGCACGGCCTGGCGCCCTCCCGCCGAAGTGACCACGGCCCTGCTGCGCGAGAAGCTTCACGTTCCGGGCCCAGACCGCATTCACTGGCTCTTCGAAGCGCTCGAGCGTGGCATGAAGCGCGAAGAAGTTTGTGAGCTGACAAAAATCGATCCTTGGTTTATTCGTCAGCTCGAAGAGATGCTCGCGGTTGACCGGAGCGTAGCCGCCACCACGCTCTCAAAATGCTCGCGCGAGCTGCTGCTCGAATCCAAGCGCTCCGGCGCCAGCGACGAGGAGATCGCCAAGCTGTGGAACGTGAAATCCGCATCCGTTCGCAGCCGCCGCAAGGAACTGGGAGTCGTGCCGGTGTTCAAGCGCGTGGACACCTGCGCCGCCGAATTCGAATCGTTTACGCCGTACCTTTACTCGACTTATGAGGAAGAAGATGAATCCGCGCCAGTGGATCGCCCGAAAATCGTAATTCTCGGCAGCGGTCCCAGCCGCATTGGGCAGGGCATCGAATTCGATTATTGCTGCTGCCATGCCGCGCTTGCGCTCAAGGAAGACGGTTTTGAGACCGTGATGGTGAATTGCAATCCCGAAACTGTCTCCACCGATTACGACACTTCCGATCGCCTCTATTTTGAGCCGTTGACTTTGGAGGATGTTCTCGCCGTCCTCGATCGCGAGAAGCCGCAGGGAGTGATAGTCCAGTTCGGAGGACAAACTCCGCTAAATCTCGCTCTGGACCTGAAGCGAAACGGCGCAAAAATTATCGGCACCGATCCCGAATCGATCGACTTAGCGGAAAATCGCCGTCTCTTCGGTGCGCTGCTGGCGGAATTGAATATCCCTCAACCTCGCGCTGGCACGGCGCTGGCTCCGCAAGAAGCC
>JASHRI010000099.1 GCA_030037435.1 Candidatus Acidiferrales bacterium
TTGCACTCCCCTGGTATCCACTTGCCCCGCAAATGTGTTTTTCCCCACGCGCACGTATGATGCCTTCAGCCCGCGCGCCACGCTGCTCCATCAATTCAATTCTCATGTTTCCTGGTCCGCCTCCGTCTACCGCGCTTTTCGCGCGCCAAGCCTCAATGAGCTCTATCGAGGTTTCCGCCAGGCCAACAACCAGACCAGCGCCAATCCCGATCTGACCGCCGAGCACCTCACCGGCGGCGAAACCGGCCTTGCCGTCAACGGCTTCGACCGCCGCATCCAGCTTCGCGGCACATTTTTCTACAACCAGATGGTCAATCCGGTTGCAACCGTCAGTTGCGCGGTTCCCAATCCTTCGCCCTTCTGTGCGGCTCCTACCGCTGGCACGAACGAATTCGTCCGCGCGAATCTCGGCCGCACCAGCGCTCCGGGCGTTGAAGTGAGCGTCGTTGGCCAAGTCACCAGCCGCTTCACTCTCTCCGGCGGCTATCAGTACGTCGACGCGAAAGTTGTCGCCGCTCCCGGCCAGCCCCAATTGCTCTACACCTGGGTGCAGCAGGTCCCGCACAACGCGCTCACCTTCATGGCCCAATACTCGAATCCTTCATTTCTTTCCTTCTCGATTGAAGGCGACATGATCGGCCTGGAATACGACACCAACCTGCTTCCGCTCGACCGCTACTTCGTCCTCAACGCCATGGTTTCGCGTCACCTCGGCCGCGGCATCGAAGTGTTTGCCTCCGCTGAAAATGTGTTCGACACCACCTATATCTCCACTGCCGGAACTTCGGTTTCGCCTCCGCAAATCGGCCTTCCGGTCGCCGTCTACTGTGGCTTCCGCTTCGATTTCCCCCACCGCTAATTCACTCAGACGATAGGGATGGCCCTGCCGCGCGGCGGCCTTTAGGCCGGCGCCCTTCGAAGATCTTGTGCTTTTCCTTTCGCCGCACCGCTCCGAATCGACCCCATTCGCCATCCAAACAATAGGGGCTCGTCGTACCAAGAGGCGTCCGGATTCGGAGGATTCACCCGATGACTGCGATCAAACACATGATCCTGGGAGGCGGCATGGTAGCGGGCTATGCCGCAAAGGAACTAGCCGCCCGCGGCCTGAAACCAGGCGAGCTCGCGATCGTCTCTGCCGACGACTCGCTGCCCTACGAACGCCCTCCGCTATCGAAAAGCTTCCTCGCTGGAAAAGACACCGAAGATACAATCCTGATCAACAAACCCGATTGGTACTCCGCGCAAGGCATCAACGTGAAATTGCGCACCACGATCGATCGCGTTGATCTGCCGGCCAAGCGCGTGCACGCGGCGTCGGGCGACGCTTTCGAGTTCCAGAACCTGTTGATCGCCACCGGCGCGCGTGCCAGAAAACTCGATTGCCCGGGGAACGACCTACCTAACCTTTTCTATCTTCGCTCCATGGACGATTCGCGAAAAATCCGCGCCCGCGCTGCCGCCTCGAAGAGCGCGGTCGTCATCGGCGGCGGGTTCATCGGCATGGAGGTTGCGTCTGTTCTCTCCCAGCAGAATATCGACACGTCGATGGTCATCCCCGAAGATCGTGTCTGGAGCCGCATCTTCACGCCGGCATTGTCCGAGTTTTTCGAAAACTACTATCGTTCGCGCGGCGCGAAGCTTCTCAAAAAGGAGACCGTCGCTTCGCTGAAAGGCTCGGAGCCGCTGGAAATCACTCTGTCCAGCGGCCGCAAACTTTCATGCGACATGGCTGTTGCAGGCGTCGGCGCTATTCCCGAGACGGATCTTTTCGCCAAGAGCGGCCTCGTCATCGACAACGGTATCCTCGTCAACGAGTATCTCGAAACGAGTCAGCCAGGCGTCTCCGCTGCGGGTGACGTGGCGAATTGCCCCGACTCGATTTTCGGCAAGCGCCGCCGCGTCGAGCACTGGGACAACGCGGTTTCCCAAGGACAGCACTGGGCCGCCATCGCCGCAGGAGACCGTCGCCCCTTCGTCCACGTTCCCTACTTTTTCTCCGATGTTTTCGATCTCTCTTATGAACTCTGGGGCGATCCCGGCGGAGCCACGCAAACCATCACTCGCGGCGATGCGAAAAGCTCCAGCTTTAGTGTCTGGTGGCTAAGACAGAATCGCCTCGTCGCTGCCTTCGCGATGAATCGCCCCGACGAAGAGCGCCAGGCCGCGCCGCAATGGATCGAATCCAAGCAGTCCGTCTCCGCCGACCGCCTGGCCGACGACAAGCTCCCCATCACCACCGCCGCCAACTAGAAATTTCACTGCTCTCACACCATTGCGCATCGGTGCCCTCATTCCGCCAATACCGGTACGTCCTGGACGGTGTTATGCAGTACACTTCGGCGAATTCACCAAGCTATGGAAAACATTCAGCAATCCTGGGTCACCTGCCGCAGGAATGGCCAAATTCGTATTCAGAATTGCTTTAAACTCAGCTCTCAACCAATTTTGAAGGCAAGAGTCGAGCAATGAGCGGACGGATCGAAAAATCAGTCGCACGCTGCATCAAGTGCGGAGCGCCCCTTTCGCAGCGGAATATCTGGCCAATCGTCGCCTTCCCCTGCCCGACCTGCGGTGCTCAGCTCCAAACGGCCCAATGGTATAGACGAGTTACGACTGCTACAGGCCTCCTCTGTCCCGTCGCTCTCGCGCTCGCCGCTGGAGTAAGGACCTGGCGAGGCCTTCTCATTGCTGAGCTCGTCGGCTTTCTCCCGTCCCTATACGTCTTCGTGAATTTCTTTAAGTTCCTGGTCCCTCCAAAACTAGTAGCCGGACTCCCAAAGGACGCCAGCCTGAATTTGCGCGACGAGCCAAAGTCGGCCGACTCACGTCCGAGATGAATTCGGAGAGGCGGGTGACATTGCGAATGTGGTTTTGGCGGGTGGCTCAGGCTTTGGTCGTCGATCTTGCGGACGCAGGCGGGTGGAGTAGCCTTTGGAGTTCGATCCTGCGAACACTCCATCCTTAGGCTTTTTGGAGGCTCGCATTTGTCTGTGCGCACGGCCATTTCATCCCTGCATGCACTGTCACACCCGACCTCGCTTCAAGGCACAAGTAAACCCTGTGGGTGCTCTTTCTTTCGTCCTTCAGGAAAACACTGATTCGCGATTCCTTCCAATGGAACAGATAGCTGCTCCAAGCCCACCGCTGGGGATGCGTTTTTGTAGTGGAAATCAACTCCACTTTCTGCTAGCATGAGTCGGGGCTTTTTTCGGCCTTGCAGAGGAGCAGACATGGAGGGCGGCACTGAAGTTCGGTGGGCGGACAGCGGCCGGCGAGCTAGCGCCTGGACGAGTCGGAGCGCGATTCTAACCGAAACTCTCTTTCGATTAGAATCGAGCCTAAGTTATTCAAAACACTCAGTCGGCACTCGTTCTAATCGAAACTCCCTTTGGGGTGTGAGCGAAAGCAGGGCGAAACCCTCAAAAACCGATTCCGCGCGATCAGGGAGCCGTCGAGGATTTCTGCAGGCGAGCTTGGCGCTCGTAAGGAACGGATTCAAGCAGATGGCCGGCGGGTGGCCCAGGATTTACCCTTTAATCTTCTCGGGTCTTCGTCTGGTGAGAGCGGGGATTGTTTTTTCGGCAATTATCGTCTGATGTAGGCCGGGATGTGAGATATCGAGAGCTTTTCAATCAGCGATTTTATGTGAGAGGACTGCA
>JASHRI010000100.1 GCA_030037435.1 Candidatus Acidiferrales bacterium
GTCGTCGATAAGTGTTTTCTATGAGATAGGGGCAATTCTATTCGAAAGGGAGTTTCGGGTAGAGGAGAAGCAGTGATGACTGGCAAGTGGCTAGTGACGAGCGAAAAACAAGGGGCAACGGTGCGCAGTGATGCTTCTATTCCTGCTTGGTGCGTCACGGTGCCTCTCCTTTCGTCACATATAGACACACACGCGTCGTGTGCGCCGCTGCATGAGTTTCAAACCACGTTGTTCGCGCCCAGCAGCTTCAGCGCGGACAACAAAAACATTCCAAGTTAGCATGGCTGTAAAAACTGTCAAGAACTAGAACCGCGTAAAAGTCCTACCCAAAGATCATGCGTTACAGAACTTGTTCGCATCGATTTCGGCATTGCCCTAGAGAGCCGCGCTTTGTTCTCTAGTTACGAGAGCGTGGAGTCAAGGTAGGGTGACGTCGATGGTAGTTTGGACTTCCACTAGTTGCTCGTCGATGAACGTGGGCCTGTAGCGCCAATATCTCGCCGCGTTGAGAGCCGCGCGCATGAGCGAAGCGGGCCCAGCCAGGTACACAAGTTCTCTTACGTCTCCGGCCTTGTCGATAACGGCATAGCAAACGACGGTTCCTGAAGTATGCCCAGGCGATCCTGGTGGAACTACGGGGGCGGCGCGATGTGTCAGGGCGGTTGCTTCGAAACTTCCGTCGACGTGGATTCCCGGCGAGGGCGGACCGATCGGGGGCAACACGCCGCCGAATCCCAACACCGAGGGCGAAATCGCCGGGCCGACAACGCGAACGACGAAGCTCAATCTTGATTGCGATAGCGTCCTGTGATTTGCCAGCAGCCAGGCGACGGTAAATCGATGGCTTCGACCATGAAGGATTTTAGATCGCCTCGATAACCATTGTGCGCCGACTCATTCGAGTGAAACAGTGGGGCCTTAGCGTCGAGTCTCTTTGCAGTGATGCGCAGAGCTGGCCGCTTTTCGATGGCCGCATTGTAGTTCGCTCGCCACCAGAAGAGCTCTTGCCCTTGCGAAAGGTCTTGCGGCGAGGAATGCACCCATCTCCAGGTCCCGTCTGTAGGAAGCGCAGTCCATAGGCTATTGCTCCCAAACCAAAAGGACGTGGCGCCGCCGCCGCCGAGCTCACCGGGATAAGGCGACGGTGGCGCGAAACGTCCACCGGTTGGAAGCGTGACCGGACAGGGGGCAGACGCTGAAGGCACCCCACGGGAACCCTGCGCGAGCGCCGGTACTAAGAGAAATACGACGGCTGCGAGAATTTTGGCCGAGGGCACGATCTCCTATTTGACTCCGAATTCAAGATGATAGTTCCTGAATTCGCGGTGCGCCGGACGGCTTCGAGATAACGGGCTGAAGAGCGTGACGGTGGTTGTAGGGGATTGCACAATTGCATTAAACTCCACGGATCATGAAAGGCTCACCCAAAGTCATCGAAGAACTCAACAAAGCTTTGCGAGAAGAACTGACAGCCATCAACCAATATTTCCTCCACGCCGAGATGGCCGAAAACTGGGGTTACGACCGGTTGGCGGAGTACGTGAAGAAGCAATCGATCGGCGAAATGAAACACGCGGAGGCGCTGATGGAGCGGATTTTGTTCCTCGACGGGGTGCCGGCGATGAAGCCGCTCGATTTGACCATCGGCAAAAACGTGAAAGAGATGCTGCAGAGCGACCTGGAGCTGGAGCTCGCGGCGGTGAAGCAATACAACATCGCCGTGCAGGTGGCCGTGGCCGAAAAGGATAACGGCTCGCGAGACCTGTTCGTGGCGCTGTTGAAGGACGAAGAAGATCACGTCGACTGGCTGGAAGCTCAGCTACACCAGATCGACGAGCTTGGATACGAGCGGTATTTGTCGAGGCAGATGGGTGAAGAAGAGGGAAAGTAAGAGGCACGGCGTGCCGTGCTCGGTTACTCTGGCATAGGTCCTCTGGGCGAAGCAGCACATTTATTTTCCCGGAATCTCCCAAACGACTGCGGAGAGGTGTGTTAAGCGCACGCCTGACAGGCGAGCATGCGGAGGTGGTGAATCCGTTGTGCAAACGGTGACCAAGGGCGTACGATATTTACATCCGAGGAATTTGACTGGGAATTCGGGCAAAACACGACCATGTGAATTCTACGTAGAGGAAGAAATGAGTCGACAAAGCTGGTTTCTCGGTATTACCGCGCTTTTGGCCCTCCTGTTTGTTCTTTTGCCGTCGCCGGTCGCAGCTGGTCAGAGCCGTCTTCTGGGCGAAGTGGACATCCATGGGAAAACAGACATAGATAAGACGTCCGGGGTATGGGTGGACGGGCAATATCTGGGATACGTAGACGAGTTGAAGGGCAACAAGAAAATTCTCCTCCTGCCCGGGGTTCACGAAATCGCGGTCCGCCAGCGGGGCTATATCGCGCAAGTGCAAAACGTAACGATCGAGCCTCGCAAGAAGATTTCGATTGACGTGCACCTGCAAGGCGATCCAGACGCACAAGACCCAAGTTCAGGGACAGCCGCGCAAGTGAAATTGGACGTGTCGCCGGAACGCGCCGCGGTCTTCATCAACAACAGCTACGTAGGGACGGCTAAGGAATTCGGCGGGATTGGGCGGGCGATGGTGATCGCACCCGGCGAATACCAAGTGAGGATCGGCCTGCCCGGATACCAGGACTTCACGACGGTCGTCGATTTGAAGCCACGCCAAAAAATTACGATCAAGACCACGCTCGCGCCGGGCAGCATTCTACAGGCAGGACCGGCCATTAAGGGCAGCAATTAGGTGCCGAGCCGCGATTCCTTTCGTTGTTCAGTTCCAATGTTTGAGCCTCGGCCAGAGCTGGGCGAGAGGCTCATGCAGGCCGCGGCAGAGGTAGACGTCGAAGTGCTCGTAGGGCATTGAGTAAGGGTTGTAAACTGTCGCGACCTTCCGCCACGAATCGAATAACTGCGAAAGCCTGGCAGGCCGATCGTCCATCACGATCATGCACTCGCCGGTGTAATTGCGCGGACCCCAATAAAAATAACTTTGATGGCCGCTGATCGCGCGCGGCAAGCCCATCTTCGCGCCGAAGAAGTCGATCGCGCCGGCCTGCCCGTAGTTTTGCGCGAAGATCGCACAGCGTGCTTTGTCTTCAGGCGATAGCTGGTTGTATGCCACGGCGACGGCTGCCGCCATTTCCTTCCAACCGAACATATCGGCATAAACCTGCGGCAGCGGGCCGAGATGGTTGTTTTCGATTCTCGGCGGCGCGAGATGAAGCGCCTGGGAATACGCGATGTAGTCGTTGACCGGCAGGATTGGAAAATATCCGAAGGGAGCGAGCAGCGCGCCTGTGATGAGGAGCACGGCGACATAGGCGGGTTTGAGCCATTCGCGGCTGCCGCGTTCTGCGAATCCCTCAAACGCAACTGCGCCCGCCGCGAAGAGCATGGGATACGCCGGGGCCAGATAATAGACGCGGCCGTGCAGCACAAGAAAACAGAACAGGATAATGAGGTAGGTCAGCCCTAGAAGGCGGAAGCGGCAGCCGTTTTTGTCGGCCAGGAAATACCAAATCCCCACGAGCCACAACGGCGCGGACAGCGGATGCATCACCAGAATCTGCTGGCCGATGAACGCGGCCCAGCTTAACTCGGTATTGCGTCCACTCCTTTGGACATTGCGAAGCAACTGGATCGTGGGGAAGCTGCGATGGATTTCCCAAACGAGATTGGGCAGAAAAATCATGAAGGCGATCAACCCAGCAAGCCAGGGCCACGGGCTGCGCAACAAGCGGCGCTCGGGCGTCAGCACCAAGCCGACAAAAAACGCGAAGCCGAAGAATAGCATCGAGTGCTTATTTTCGAGGCCAATCCCGGCGAGAAGTCCGAAGAGTAGCCATAGCTTCGGCGAGCCGCCTTTGATGATCTTGATCGTGACGAGCGCGCAGCCCATCCAGAACAAAGGCTCGAATGCGTTCATGGTGAGCAGATTGTAGAGGCCAAGGTATATGGGCGCGACGATGACGGCAATGCAGGCAAGAGCCTGCGCATAGCGACGGCCCCCGAGCTCGCGCACGATCAAACCGGTAAGAAGGACGAGCAGGCCGTCAGCGACAGCGGGCAGAAAACGCAAGGCGTGGAGCGAGTCGCCGAGCGTGTGACGCTCGATCCATGCGATTACCGCGATGAGCAGCGGCTGATCCACATAACCCCAAGCAAGATGATGGCTGCAGGCGATGTAGTACAACTCATCGACGAAATAGCCGTAGCGGCCGTTGAAGATCATGTGCAGGACGAAGAGGCCGAACGACAATCCGCCGACGATTGCGAGGGTGCCGGAGGCTTGGCCGGGACCTTGATCGGACTGCGAGCGATTTTCCGCGGTGGCCATATATGATCTGGTGCGAAAGGCAGGGGATGTTAGCACAGCGGTGGCATGGTTCTTCGAGCACCCTCGATAAGGCTCTTATCGCAAGCTTTCCTAACGAGATGGGTTCAACGCAGAGTTTCCTGTCGAGACGGGTTCAATGCAAGGGTTCTTGACGATAGAGTGCGCGGGTGTGAAAAAATGCCGCGACTAGGAACATGAGCGCCATTCCCGCAATGGCGACGAGGCCGCCGAAGTTGAAAACTCGCCACCCGAGGCCCGGAACTCGCGCATTCGGCCGAAGCCAGAGAGCGACGTTTCCGACCACAAGCAGAATGCGGATCTCTGTGGGCCCGAACATTGCGAACGACATTCGAAAGACGCCGAGCGTGTAGGTGGCGAGATACGTTTCGATGGAGAGCAACAGAAATGCAACAAGCATGCCCGCAGCGATTCGCCAATCGAGCAAGCCGGAAACTGCGAGGCCACCGATGAGAAAAATGGCGCCTAGCGAGTCGATCATGTGGTCAACATAAAAACCATAGCGTGGGCGCTGACAGTTTCGGACGCGGGCGACCGTGCCGTCGAGGCTGTCGCCGAACCAGTTGAGAGCGAGAAAGACCGTTGCTAGCAGAAGGCCGAGCGAATTCCAACGCGCGAAAGCATAGTTCGCGCCGGCAAGGAACATCGAGACGAATCCGAGAAGTGTCAGATGATCGGAATTTGCTTTCGCAGGCATGCGAGCCGCAAGCCAGAGCAGGAGTTTTCGTTCAG
>JASHRI010000101.1 GCA_030037435.1 Candidatus Acidiferrales bacterium
CGCGACCCGATGCAAGGAGGAGCGACGATGGGCCTGGTGGGCCAGGGAATGGCATTCATCAATTTCATCACGCCACCGATTTATTTGTCGTTAGTGGCCAAGCAGAATTGGCTGTTTTTCGCCGCGTTGGTGGTCGGCTCGTGGATCATTAGTTTGGCGTTTCTGCCGGCGTCGAGACGCTCCTCAACGGACGCGCCGGCGTCGTTGGCCAGCGACTCGAGAATCTCGGTTTCCAACTGAGCCAAACGGGCGATGCGTGCTATGCAGACGCAGCCGACTGTTTTGCAGAAGTTGAGTCGACGAAATCCAGAATGCGCTCGCCTAGGAAGTCGTCTTCCGTATTAAGGCTCAGAACGGTGGAGAGGTGTCCATGGTTCGCGAGCCATAGGAGATGCGGCAAAGTGCGCCGCTTTTGCAGATAGACGTTCAAAAGGTCTAGATATTGGCGTCTGAAATCAACCGGATCATGCTCCGCTAGCACGACCATGAGCGGCACGGATGTTGCGGCAGCGCCTGGAAGCGCCGATTGTTCCGCATAGCGCGTGGGATCTTCGCCGAAATACGCCTTGAAAAGTGGCCCTTTGTCCTGCGTGTTTGTGTCGTACAGTCCGGAAACGAGGATTGCTCCGGCGAGCGCCTCGCGGTCGTGGCTGGCGAATCGATCGTGTGCCAGGAAATGCGCCACGTGCGCGCCGCCCGCCGATTGGCCCATCAAATAAACGAGTTTGGCATCGCCGCCATACGTGCCGATATTGTCGCGAACCCAGCGCAACGCAGCAGCCAAGTCTTCGGAGCCCGCAGGCCAGGGATGCGCCGGCGCCAAGCGATAGGTCATATTCACTCCGATCAGGCCGTTGCGCGCTGCCCAGACGCCCACATTGTCCCAGAACGGAGTGCCCGGCATCGATTTGTCTCCGCCGACAAACCCGCCACCGTGGACGAAAAGCAGCACCGGCCGGCGTGTTTCAATACTTGCCTTCGGGCGAAAGACGTCCAGACGGTGGCGCTCGTCGTCGCCATAGTGCAAATCGCGAACCACATCGATGCCGCTGAACGGCGCGGTTTCATGGAGAGGCGTATAGAGCTTAAAATTCTCCGTGATTGTCTCCGGATTGAAGCTATCGCCGATTTCATTCAATCTCTCGCGAATGCTCTGGATGTCGGATGAAGTGCCGCGCGAAGGTGTGGCCATCTCGTTGCCTCCAATCGAATTGCGAATGAACGAATCTTTCTTTGGTTAGCGGCTGTCCACTGCAGTGAGACAGGCCCCGATCACCCGACTGCTTTCAGCCTCTCTTCGATCAGCGATTCGGGCTCGCCCGCATTGATCACCACGCCCTGCCTGCGCAGAAATGCCAGCATTCCGGTGCGCGGACCCATGCCTGAAAACTTGAATGAATCAGATTGCAGTCCAGCGCCGAAGCCCGCAAAGGTGAGGAAAGTATCCTGCACGCTGATCATTCCGGCGTCGAGCCGGTCGGCAATTCGCCGCGCTTCCTCTTCCGTTCCAGCGATGACGGCGGCCGACAAACCGAAATACGTATCGTTTGCCAAGCGCACCGCTTCGTCCTCCGTGCGGTATTTCATCACGGGCATCACCGGGCCGAACGTCTCGTCCCTCATGATCGCCATATCGTGATTCACGCCGGTCAGAACGGTGGGGCGCATGTAGAGTCCGCCGCCAAGATTTTGGCTTTTTCCGCCGAATCGAATCTGTGCGCCCTTGCTCACGGCGTCGTCCAGATGACCGTCGACGATTTTTGCCTGGCGCTCGGCAATGAACGGGCCGATCTGGCCGCGATTCACGTCGGGATAATTCAATTCGACGCGTTCGGCCTCGCGGACCAGCAGATCGACGAATGCGTCGTGCACTTTTTCGTGGACGTAAATCCGCTCGATCGAAAAGCAGACCTGGCCGGTACTGGTGACCGCGCCCCGAAGCACCGCTTTCGCCGCGCGGTTCAGATCGGCTGTTTCCGTAATAACTACCGGATCTTTGCCGCCTAGCTCGAGAATCGCGGGAATGAAGCGCCGCGCGCAAGCCTCCGCCACCTTGCGTCCGTTGGGGACGCTGCCCGTGAAATTGATAATGTCGGCGTGATCGATGATGGCCTGGCCGGTTTCGCCGTCGCCGAAGACGTAGGTAAGCACCTGCGCGAGTTCGGGGACTTCGTGGATGGTCTCCATCAGCGGCTTCACGAAACGTGGCGTGACTTCGCTCGATTTCACGATCACCGCGCATCCGGCGAAGAGCGGCGGAATCGCGTGGAGCGTGGAGAGCATCATGGGAGCGTTCCACGGTCCTATAATTCCAGCGATGGGATAGGGCCGCAGGTTCGTGTCGTATTGAATCGCCGTGCCGGGCGTGGCGCCTTTGCGGCGCGCTTGTTCGAAAATGGCTGGGGCAAAGTTGCTGGTACGCAGAATCGTCCCGATGATCATGTCTGGCGCGACCTGCGAGATTTGGCCGTAGCCCGTGTCGATGGAATCCGCTTCCACCAGTTCCGCGCGGCGGGCCTTCAGCCGCTCCGCCCATCGCTTCATGACCTCAATTCGATGGGCGATAGGCGCGCGACCCCATGATTCCTGGGCGCGGCGCAAACCGGCGCAGGTTTCGGCGATGTCCGTGGCCGAAGCCGCGGGAATGTGCATGTCGATTTCGCCGGTGCGGGGATTGCGAATCGGCAAAAGCCTGTGATTGTCTGCCGTCATGCGCGCCTTCCGATAACGTCCGCATAGAAGTACCGTATGGCGGCATGGCGGGTCAAGCGACTTGGGTGCCTCGGCAGAGCGGGAGAAACTGGGATCGTTGGCCCGTGAGAGGAGTTTCGGTTAGAAGCATGGCCGATCGTTTGTTTTCTGTGAGTTACGTACAATTCTAATCGAAAGGGAGTTTCGATTAGAACGACAGCAGAGACGTTTCGTTTTCGCTCGCGGTGCCCGAGTAATGCTGCTCGCTCCGCCACTCCGCCCCTCCTTTCCAGCGCCGCATAGAGACACACGCGGCGTGTGTGCCGCTGGTTGCGTTTCAAAACACGTTGTTCGCGCCCAGCGGGTCTGGCGCGAGCAACAAAAACAATCCAAGTTAGCGTGAGTCGCAGTCGGTGTCAATTGTGGGAACTACGTAGATGAAAGTTACAGGCGGCAAAACCGCTCCTGGACGACTGCAACCCCTTTCGGAGAGATGCTTCCGCGATCCTCGCCGGATCGCTTCCCGACGGCATCGCGGCAAGCAGCATGACGGACGCGCGGTGATGCGTCGTTTCGCGGATTAATTCGGCATGCGCAGGACGGGCTTGATGGTTTTGCCGGTGGCGGAGTCCTCGAAGGCCTCGGCGATTTTGTCGAATGGATAGAACTTGATGAGACGGTCGTAGGGGAAGCGTCCCTGGCGGTAGTAGTCGATCAGCATGGGAATGAAGAGGCTGGGAGTTGTGTCTCCGCCGAGAATCCCGCGGAGCGCGCGGCCTCCACTGAGCAGATGGAACATATCGGGCGAGAAAGCGCCTTGCGGCGGCGCAACGAATCCAGCGACGCCAAGGTTCGCGAGGCAGGCGAGAGCTTGGGTGTAGACGGCGGGCGCATTCGCAGTGTTCAGCGTGTAATTGACGCCGTAGACGGTCATTTCGCGGATCACTTTTGCGGCATCGGCGGATGAGGCATCGATTGTATCGGTGGCACCGAGTTCCTTTGCGAGCGCGAGACGCGAAGCGACCACATCGACTGCGATGATCCGTTGTGCGCCAGCGAGGCGCGCGGCCATCACCGCGCTGAGTCCGACGGAACCCGTGCCGAAGATGGCGATAGATTGCCCCGCACCGAGGCTCAATGAATTCAGGACCGCGCCTGCTCCGGTTTGGACGCCGCAGCCAAGCGGCGCGAGGATTTCGAGCGGAATGTCCGCAGGGACTTTGATGGCGCAGCGCTCGTCGGCAAGTGAATAGGTGGCGAAGGACGATTGGCCGAAGAAGCGGGCGTAGACGCGGTCGCCGTCTTTCGAAAGCGGGCTCGTGCCGTCGGGACGCAAGCCGCCGAAATTGCGCGGAAGCACTTCGTAGCAATAGCTGTGAGCGTTGCGCTTGCAGCTGGGGCATTCGCCGCAGAAATTCACACTGAGCACAACGTGGTCGCCGGGAACGAGGCGCGAGACGCCGGGGCCGACGCGTTCGACGATGCCACCGCCTTCATGGCCGAAGACGAAAGGGCGCAGGCCGGGACGCGCGTTGACTCCTAGATCGGTGTGGCAGATTCCGCTGGCGACGATGCGGACGAGGATTTCGCCGGGGCGCGGATCTTCGATATCGAGCGTTTCAATCTGAGGGTAGCGTGCACCTTCGCGCGAGACGGCTGCCTGGATTTTCATCGGTATGCCCTTAGTAAATCCTTTGTTCGCCGCTCGACGGCAGGCTGCGCGTTCGTGCCATACGTATCTGCGTGGCGAGCTACGCGAGAAGGCGACAACCTAGCAATATCGGTGCGGTGAAATCAATGGTAGGTTGCACGCGGGCGCATGCCGAAGAATGCAGACACCCTAGCTGATGACGCAGAGAATTGCGACGCAAGCAGACGTGCCGAGAACCTTCCGACCTGTAGTAGAATCGCGCCGGCTTCGGTGAGTTTTCGTCCAGCAATAATCCGCACATGACCACCTCCTTCGTATCACGAGTGCCGTTCGCAATCATGGTGATTTTTTCTCTGGGTGTTCAGGCCCCGGTTACAGCCCAAACGGTAGGAACCAGTCCGCCGACAAGTAGGACCAGTGAGCGTTGTTTTACGTTTCAACGGGATTTCGACATTTGGACGTCCTGCGATGGAAAGATCGAGCGGATCACGAGGGATGGACGCGTTGTCGATTATGCAATCGCTCCTGATGGATCGTACCTAGCATATGTGCAAAGTCCGCTTCATACGGAAAAGAATAGCGAAGCCCGGTATCTCAAGTCAGAAGTATATCTCGTGCCACTAGGGAATAACTTTGAGGCACGAAGAACATTATTGCCTGCCATTTTGCCTTCGTTGTTCCCGTCGTGCGGCGGTATCCTAACTATGGACTTTCAACGTTCTGCCCACCAGTCAGAATCTCCTCTCGAACAAGAGAGTGTATTATGACCTGCTCAGCGAAAAGGCCCTATCCTTTCCACCTTACGGAAATTTTCGGTGTAACTCAGATAGAACCGTAGTGGTCGGCGAAAGCGACGTTGTCAATAACTCTAACTCTGGTTTGATCGCGACCTTGGGCATTGGTTCTCCGAAATCGCGACAAATTGCGCAAGAGGTAGGTTTCGACTTCGATGTCAGCCCTCGCGGAAG
This sequence comes from Candidatus Acidiferrales bacterium, assembly GCA_030037435.1. Classification (GTDB taxonomy): domain Bacteria; phylum Acidobacteriota; class Terriglobia; order Acidiferrales; family UBA7541; genus Palsa-295. The sequence goes on from JASHRI010000101.1 coordinate 5,311, forward strand.
GTATATTGCCTATATGAATGTTGAATTGAACCTATGCGTTGCCAGACTTGCAGGAAGTCCGACGTGTCACAGCCTGGAAGGCAAACTTGACGGTATTAGCACAGCCGATTCCTTCTTCGTTTCGGATGATGGAGGAGTATTGTTTGATGAGAAATGTCAGTCGGACGAGAAGCAGTCCGCTGACTGCTCTTCCGTGGGTTACTGGCATCCAGGGCAAAAGACAGACAAGATTATCGAGCGCCATGCCCAAAAGGCTCAATTCATCTCGGCCGAAACAGCCGCAAGTCTTCACAGATGGGTTGCTCGTCTGTATAAATAGCCGTGGATCAAGTGTCCGCGATTTTGATCCTCACAAGGCGTGAGATCTGCTTGCCGTTGAGGCTGGAGTCGTCCTGCCCTACAATCGGTCATGGTTCAACGGACGGGTAGTCTACTCTGAACACCGTTGAGTTAGCGGTCGCGCTCATACTCCGTAAGCCGACGGACAAGATCGTTCGTTGAGCTCGCGTGCCCACTAGCTTTGCTTCGTAAGATGTACACGTAGACTACGGAATAGAGAGGGATGGTGGGCCCTTGCGAGCCTGAGGCGCAGAACCTGTCAATTGTGTTGTGCGAGGCGGCGTTTGCGCCACTGACACAACGCCACGATGCCCCAGATCGGCATGCCGATAAATATAAAGCCGAGGCCGAGGAACAAAAGCGTGCTAAGGATTTGGAGCGTAATGTTATTCATGTCGTATTATCCTCGCTCGAATGATCCACCCAGCAGGAGATATACGCAAGACGAGGCCCGCAGGCAATCGGACGCATAACGAGCGGAGGAAGGCCGTCTATTCGCCGCTGCGAGCGGCATGCTAGAATCGCGATGTCGCGGTGAAATAGGCCCGTAGCTCAGTTGGCTAGAGCGCCACCTTGACACGGTGGAGGTCTGCGGTTCGAGCCCGCACGGGCCTACCATCCTTATCAATCCCTTGCGGCAATGACTCCACTTTCTCAGTCTGTTTTGTGACGTGTTTTGTGTCATTGGCCGCTTCTGAGGCGGTCGTTTGATGGCGGTTCGAGAGAGCTTGAATCGCAGCGCGTTTGGCCTCAAGTTGAATGTGAGAATAGCGGCGAAGCATTCTCGCGCTAACGTGGCCCGCGATGTCCATAATCACCCGATCGGGGACACCGGCTTCGCCCAAGGCGGAAATAGCTGTGTGGCGTAGATCATGGAATCGAAGTCCGCCGAGGCCGGCCTTTTTCGTCAGCGTTCGCCACGCGGTGCGCCAACTTCCGACCGGCTGTGTAGGGTCAAATTCGGACCAGACCATACCAACTCGGTTTCTGCCGTGGAAACGGAATTTCGGACGGAAGGCAGCGAACACGAACTGCAATGGCTCGACTGGCCCGAATGACTCGGCACGGCGGCGGAGCTTCCAAAGCGCCTCGTAGGACTCCGTATTAAGAGGGACGACGCGCACACCGGCGTCGGTTTTGCTCTTTGGAATCTCAAGCGCGCGGTTGATGAAATCCACATGCCGCCACTGCAATGCTCGTAATTCGCACTTTCGGGCGGTCGTATTCACCGCTAGCACGGCCGCGAGGTACGCCGTCTCCCATTCCGGCTTTTGCGCTGCGATGTGGAACAGGCGAATCCGCTCATCGTGCGTCAGGGCGCGGCCAATCGTCTGAGGTTCCCGCAGTGGCTTGACGCCATCGCCGATGAGGTGCCACAGCCCAGCTTTCTTCAGAACGCGGCGGAGGCAGCCGATCTCCATGTTGATGTACGCTGGACCCACGCCGGTACCGCTGCGCCATTCGCGGTATGCGAGCACGCCTTTTGTCGTGATCGCCGAGAGCCTTCTAACTCCGAAGTGTTGTTTCAGCGCGGCTGTCAGTTCGGTTTCTTTTACGAGGCTGGACGGAGCGAGTTCCATGCGGCGGCTAACAAGATATTCCTCGGCCGCTTTGTTGAACGGGAGCCGTCCCGAACTTCGCTTCTGGGGCGCTATTTCCCCTCGTTCCGCCTTTGCAATCGGGCAGCAATTCTGCGGCCCTTGGTGTCCTTGAGCGGAACCCGGTAGCGCACACCGTTGACACTGAAATCGGCCCAAAACCAAGTACCGCGTTTGTAGATCATCGACCTCTCCTCCGTTTGCGATCCTTCTTCGGCCGTGTGTTGGCTTGCGCAGCGCGTCTTTTGGCTCCCACACGATTCCACCATTTGCGATTCAAGGCGAGACGGCTTCCCGCGCTGCAAGCCGTTCCGCAGAATCCTTGCTTTGGTTTTCTCGCCACAAAGTAGGCCTTGCAGCGGCGGCATACACGCGCTCTCCAACCTTTACGAAACAACTGGTAGAAGGCTCTTTGGAAGTCATTGGCTGGAGACAGGTGGAAATCGCCCATGTGCCAAATCATCCCTAGCGAGATCTGGTTAGGGAGGAGAATAGAACCCGTAGGCGAATACGAGAGAATCTCCCACCAGGCCCTAACCAGGTCGCCGAAGTCACTGGTACCTTGTTCGGGAAGTCGGTTCTCGTCCCGGTGTTTGCTTGCGCGCTCGATGGCCTTTTGATTCGAATCGGACAGCCCCAACAAGAACTCGGGCGATGCTACGCGAAACGGGTGTCGCTGTTCGTTCACCCACAGGTTCCGAAGCCCATCGCGATAAAACAGGAACAACTTGTGGGAGACCGGATGCCAGTCGAGAATGTCGGTATACCCCCTCCCTGGACTACACTGATACTTGATTTCAACCGGCCAGAAGCCCGGGAACGATCGACGCAAGGCCCGATAGTCATTCTCCGAATCTTCGCAATTTACGAATCGTTCTAGGCCCTTCCATAGTCTTTCTTGTTCCCTCGGTGCTGGATGGTTCCATTGCGACAAACGGACAGTGGAGCTACTGGGCACCCAAAATCCTTGATTCGTATGTCTGGTCATGTAGGCTATGGTGAGTGTCGCAACGCTAGGATGTAAGGAGTTTAGATTATCCTAGCAGTTGAAAGCCTACGAAAGCCGCATCTTAATGTCAAGGGAGAAGCACAGCTTAAGAGGAGATCGGCGACAAATGAGAGCCCCAATTGAGCAAGGAAACGAGCGACTGGCGTGGCCGGTTGAAGAAGTGTCGCGGCGATTTTCAGTATCAGCGTTTACCGTACGCCGCCTGATTAAGTCCGGCCATCTTCGTTCCGTACGGGTAGGAAAGCGCGTTCTCATCCCTGAGAGCGAAGTTCAGCGCGTTATCCGTGATGGTTGTGGAAAACATGCCAGCGCTCGGTAACAGAGGAGACGCGGGCCGCGACGTCGTCGCGGTTTTCAGCCCGACTATTTACCGAAGTCGTCAAAATGCCAAATATGGAAAGCCCTCCAGACCTCGACAGCGGCACGCAACTAACGCCTGCGGATGGCCGCGTCGTTAGACGCGATACTGGCGAACTCCGCCTACATCCCGTTTACGTTCGGCATCAGCTGGTCGTTGACGCCTATGAATTGTCAGCAGTCGCCGAGCTAGGTGATCTCGCATACCGAGAACCACTGCTGATCACACGCGATTGCATAATTCTCGACAGATTCGCTCTCTGGGCGCTGGCACGGCAACATGGTCGGACAACCCTGACATGCATCGAATGCGAAATGTCCGAAACAGAAGCTCTTCAATACATAATCCAAACTCAGCGACGATCGCGTGGACTGAACAGTTTCAGTCGTATTCGCCTAACATTAGAGCTTGAACCTTCTCTGAGGGCCAGAGCGCGCGCGAACCAACAAACTGGCGGCCGAAACAAGGGTTCGTCAAATTTGACGAAAGCAGGAAACCTGGAAGTCCGACAGGAAATCGCCCGTATCGCAGGGGTATCCGTCGGGAATGTCACCAAGGTGAAACAGATCATCGACACCGGTGATCTTGCCGTTATCAGAGCCTTACGGGCCGGAGAAATCACGATACATCGAGCCTGGTCTCTAACAAAAGACAGCAAGCTTCGGTTCGACCAAAGCGAACAGGGAATCCTCAAAACTGTACGACGGCTTATCTCCGCTCAGATTTCCGGGGAATCACCTTTTCTGCACGACTTAGGTGATTTGTCTAGCATCGCGCCTGCGCTGCAGGTGGTCGAAAAGAGCTCAGTGAAGGTGCTCTCCATAAAGACTCCTGGGAGGATCATGTTTCTGACCGAAGACTTGGCCAGAACCCTCACGACTGCCGCGGGAGAAACGTCGCCGTGCGCTACAAAGACCCTCTAAGACAGATCCTTACTTCCGGGCGCAGCACTTGGGATCGTCCGGAAACCCGGCCTGCGGTCCGAACAAACTTCGCACAAATGCTCCTTTGCGGAACCTTTGCCTTGGGGGCAGAGGTCTTTGCATCGCAAACTGAAGAGAAAATCGTCCCCCATACGTGTAAGTCGAGATCGTGTCCGGCGTGTGGGCAGCGAGCAATGATCCAATGGCGACGGGAACAGTGGTGTGCTTTGCCAAATGTCCCCTACGAAGGCGTCGTTCTCACGATGCCAGACGTTCTCTGGCCGATCTTTCAGCAAAACCGGCATCTGCTGCATGACTTGCCGCGGTTGGGAGCAGCAGTCATTCAGCACTGGGCAAAGCTCAAGTTTGGAGTCCGAGTACTAATTATGGTGGTGCCACATACATTTGGAGGACGCCTAAACTTTAATCCTCATCTTCACATTCTAGTTTCCTTCGGTGGTTTGCGGGGCAGGGAGGCTCGATGGATTAGTGTCGCCCTTTTCCGTGGCGTCACAGAAAAAGCCAAGTTGATGAGGATGTGGCGTTTCGCCGTGATCACTTACCTCAGAGCGGTACTAAAAGCAGGCCTACTAGAGTCATGCCTGAGTCCGCGGAAACTCGGAAGCCGTCTGAAGGAGCAGTATGAGCGCCGGTGGAATATCCACATTGATCATTTCGCTTCCAAGGAGCACTTTTTGCGTTATGCTGGCAGGTATGTTCGCCACCCGCCGATCGCGCAACATCGATTCAAAGAGATCACCAATCAAACCGTTCGATTCTGGATTAAGGACAAGAGGCAAAACCGACGCATTGACCTTTCGTTTTCACCACAACAATTCATAGGCCTGTTGGCCGAACACGTACCAGACCGATATCGCCACGCGATTCGCTACTTTGGACTGCTGGCGCCTTCTTCGAAGGCACGCACATCTGCCGCTGTGTTTTCGCTTTTGAAACAGTCAAGGCGCCCACCTCCTCGCCGACTAACTTGGGCGTTTCTGCGACAAAAATATTTTGGACCGGATCCCTTGATTGATTCGAACGGACAACGAATGACGTGGGTTAAGAGGTTGCCGATCGTTGACGCTCCTACCTTTAGTCCATGAGACAGATTTTTTGTTCACGAAGAAACAGGACATGTGGATGGCTGGCACGACCCACACGATCGCAACTTTCCCGCATGCAAGGCTCGGGAAGAGCCAATCAGACCAAGCCATTACATCGATAAGCGACCTAACAAAAAGACTGCCATCTCCTAACGCACTTTAGTCCAAAGGAAGGACTTAGACGATGTCGCGAGACGGTTTGGTGGCCGCTGCACTGCATCAATTGGTCAAAGAAGGGCGACCGACTTGGGGAACTAGATGATGACCATGTTTCACGCGTTGCAGTGCCGCACCGAGGCCCCACATTACTATAAGCCGTTCCCAATATCGAACCTATCGTCGCGCATTTGCACCAACGTCCACTCCACATTCAGTCTACGCTTTCCTCCTCGCGGATACCAATGCCCCCGCGACTAATGCCTGATTGTCTTAGAGGATCGGATAGAAGTTTTGCATTTCGACGAATCTGGGCTCTTGATTTTCCTATACATGAACTAGTGTTGCACCGACCCATTGAGACCACCGCGTTAACCAGACAATTGCCGCCCGCGAGGGTGTATCACTTTTCCCCGTTTTGTAACCTCACCCTGTGCTGAGTTGACGGGTTAGGCTGGGGCAGGCGTTGATTTTGAATCGGGCAGCTTAACTCGGCAGCACGCGGAGAAAA
>JASHRI010000102.1 GCA_030037435.1 Candidatus Acidiferrales bacterium
ATGATCGACATGCGGATTGACGTTGGAGTAGAAGCCATATTCGTGCGAGTTTTCTATATTCCACGTGGTAGGCGGCTGATCCTTGACGAAACGGACCTTGACATTCGACTTGATGCTCTTAAACCCATACTTCCACGGAATGATCATACGAACGGGAGCGCCATCCTGATTGAGTAGCGTCTCTCCATACATGCCCACGCAAAGAATGGTGAGCGGGTGCATGGCTTCGTCAATGCGCAGGCCCTCGACGTAAGGAAATGCGATGCCAGCATCGGCGGGAGAAAGCATCGTCGAAGGGTCATAATCGCTTTCGAAGGCGACGAATTTGGCCTTCGACGTCGGCTGGACCAGATTCGCGAGCACATTGAAGGAATAGCCGATCCACGGCACCACAATCGACCAAGCCTCGACGCAGCGATGGCGGTAAATGCGCTCCTCGAGCGGGGCAAGCTTCATGATTTCGTCGATCGTGAATTTACGGGGCTTGGCGACTTCGCCTTCAACCGAAACCTCCCACGGGTACGTTTTCAGTTTCCAGGCATTTTTCGCGGGATCGTCCTTGCCAGTTCCAAACTCATAAAAATTGTTGTAGTGCGTGGTTTTGTCGATCGGCGTTTGAGGCTCCGAGCTGCTGCCGGGCCACTTGGTCAGACCGGTTAATGGCTTAGGCGCTGGAGCGGTGCCTTTCGTTGCGAACAAGTCCGGCAGTCTCTTATAACCGGCCACCGCGCCGCCGGTGACCAACAATCCCAGCAAAAAATTCCTCCGGCCCATATATAAGTGCTTTGGTGTCACGTCGGCGTAGGTAAGGTCCGGCTGCTTCTTGATGAGCATTCCTATCCTCCCCCGATTACTTCTCCCGCTATTAATGATACGCGCCTTACGGCAGGTTGGATGCGGCAAGTTCCACAAAGAAAAAGCGGATTACCTGGCCGGATTATGCATCAAATGACGATTCACAGCATCGCTGATTGAGGCGCTCGTGCGGCTTCCAACGGTGCACTTCACCAAAACTTTGGAATCAGGAAACCCGTCCGGCGGCAATGCTGCTGGAATTCCGGGCCGAATTGGGCGCTCAGCATGGATTCTTCGGTTCTGGCCTTGATCCAATAGCCGAGAACGATCAGAACCACGCCCACGAAGCATCGCCACTGATCTATCGCAAGAGCCGTGCCGAGCGCGGCCAGATCAAAACCCGAATAAATCGGATGCCGAAGACAGGCGTAGGGCCCCGTGCGGATAAGCTTGTGGTCTTCCTTCAAAGTGACGCGAGCGCTCCAATACTGGCCGAGGTGCCACCGAGCCCACAGGGCGAGGGCAACGCCCATCCAGGTGAGCCCCAGGCCGATAACCTCCAGCGCGTATGTGCGGTGAACAACGAAACGATCCAGAGCATCGATCTGCACCCAGCCGGTAAAGAGCAAGATATAGCCGACGATTTCGATAAGAAGCACGCCATAGCGCGACGTTCCGGGCTCCCTGCTGACGGTCCTGCGTGTCTTCAGCGCGCTCAACCACCAGTAGGCGGTTAAAATTACCCACGGAACGACGATGAGATCGCGCCAAATCATGCGTGTTGGCTACTTGTCCGCCAATTCTTCGAGCAACGCGGAACGCAATTGCTCCTGATGAGCGGACGAGAGCTTTTGGCCGCCGGAAGTGAGATAGAAGACGTCGATGGCTGTCTCGCCTTCGGTTTCGATCAATGCGATTTCGATGTTGCAATTGTGGCGGGAGAACTGCGAGCTGATGCGGTAGAGCAGGCCGGGACGGTCCTGGGTGATTGCTTCGATCAGTGTCGTGTGAGCGGAAGATTCATTGTCGATTTCCACGCGCGTATCGACTTTGACTTTAGGCACTGCGTTTTTATCGGACCGCAGGCGGTCGCGCAGCAGCTTTTCCAAATCGGCCTTTTCGAGCAGCACGTCATGGACGCTTCCCTTAAACCGTTCCCACTCGGGCAGATTCAATTCGAGAGTGCGGAAGCGGTCGGTGAAGAAGAACTTGTCCACGACAATTCCTGCCTGATTGGAAAAGGCCGCGGCCTTGACGATGTTCATCCCCCAGGCGGCCAAGGCGCCAGCTGTTCGAGCGAAAAGAAAGGGGCGGTCGGTGGTGACGAGAGTCAGTTCGTACCACTGGCGGCCTCGGTTTAGATCGAGCTGCACGGGATCGTCCGCCAGACGCCCGGCCATTTCCACATGGCGAATCACGTCGCTCGCAGCCTGCGTCCGCAAATAGCGGCGCGGCAGGCCGCGGAGAAAATGTTCGAGTTTTTTGCCCGCGGCGGGCGCCAGCGTGCGGAGGTGCGTCTTCAGTTCTTCGTCGACGTCCATGCCGAGGCGTTCATCGACGCTGCGCATCAGGAAATTCGCAGCGCCGATATAGAGCTGCCAGATGTTTTCGGCCTTCCATGGTGTAAGCGCTTCAGGATTGACTGCTTTGATGTCGGCGTAAGTAAAGAGGCAAAGCATCTTGAGCTGTTCGGGCGTGCCAACTTTTTCGGCAAATTGGCGGATGGCGTCAGGATCGAAAATGTCGCGGCGCAAAGCGTTGCTGAGTTCCAGATGGCGACCGATGAGAGACAAAACGGTTTCACGATCGGGCGCGTCGAGATCGAGCCGCGCGAGACTGTGCTCCGCAACCTCCAGACTGCCGGCGACATGCTGATCGGGCTTAGTGCCCTTGCCCGTGTCATGCAACAGCAGCGAGAGATAAAGCAAGTCGGGTTGCTCGAGCTCGTCGAGCAGCTCAGCGTAGCCTTGGTCCCATTTGGATTGAGACTTACGCAGCGCATGGAGGTTTTCGATGGCCACGAACGTGTGCTCATCGACGGTGAAACGGTGCGAATAATCGCGGATCACGAGCGAATCGATCGCCTGGAATTCGGGCAAGAGCAACGTGATCAAGCCGAGCGAGTGCATGGCGCGCAGCGCTTCGCCTGCATGCGGAGCGAGCAAAATCTCTTGCAAATAGTGCCAGAGCGCAGCCCCTTCGGGTGGCGCGGTGGCAAGCGCGGGCAGGCTCTCCTCAATCTGATGCTCGGCTGCCGAACTGAGGCCGAGACCATGGCGTGCCATGAAACGGAATAAGCGAAGCGGAAGCTCAGGGTCGTCCAAGGAATCCTGACGCTGCAAAAAAATGCGCCCGTCGACGACGGCGAATTCCGCATTGGAGAGCCGCGAACGCAAACTTTGGAACTGGCGGTAGAGCGAGGGCCGCGCGGCTGGAAATTCCTCCAGAAGCTGCACGGCGATGCGATGAATCTGGCGGGCATGGCCGAAATAGATGCGCATCCAATCAGAAGCGGTAAGCAATTCCACCTGGGGAGCGCCGATCTTGCGCTCCGCTGCTTGGTCCTGGGCAATCCAGCCGAGCGTGTTGTCGTCGCGGCCTTGCCGAAAATGAAGGAAGCAACGAGCGGACATCAAGAAATCGAGCGCCGCATCGAATCTGCGGCGGAGCCAGGGCGGCAGCAGAGTCTCCGCATCAGGCCAGCCACCCGTCTCCTCGATGGCGGCGAGAAGCGCGAGCCAGCATGCCAGATTGTAGTCGCGTAAACCGCCGGGACCATCCTTGACGTTGGGCTCGAGATGAAAGACGGTATTGCCGAATTTGTTGTAGCGGGCGCGGGTGAGGTCGGTGAGGCGCTGAACGATGGCGCGCGATTCGCGCGAGACGAGCTTTGGGATCACCTGGTCATGGAGCCTTGCAAAAAGCTCCGGATCGCCAGCCAGACAGCGGCAATCGAGCAGCGAGATCGCAAACTCGACGTTGTTCGGATCGAATTTTTCGCATTCGGAAAGCGAACGGGTCGCCGGGCTGAGCTTCAAACGGAGATCCCAGAGCGCCTGCGAGAATGCGCGGATGCGATCGCGCATTTCGCGCTCGGCTCCGCCGGTGTGAAGAAAGAGAACGTCGATGTCGGAATAGGGAAAGAGCCACCGGCGACCGAATCCTCCCAGCGCAATGAGCGCTAAGTTTCGTGGGCCGCTGGTTTCAGGCGAAGTTAATTCGTTCCAAAGCCGAAGGGCAATCGACTCTACAAGGGACGTGCGTCCATTGACGGCGGCGCGGCCGTCACTCGTGGCAGCGAATTCGCGCTGGATGCGCGTCGATCCGTCCGCATACAGATCACGCAGATCGCCGGCCGATTGAGGTTTTGTGGACATACCCTTGAAACGAAAGTCGTATCCTTTGAAGGCTTCGCGCGAAAGCCACCGATGGCCATGGCAGTTTGCAGGACGCTAATACCACCGGCGCGGGTCTATAGTGCGCTGTCGCCACGCTCGTCGTTGCGGATCCGGATTGCATCGTCGACCCGGGATAGAAAAATCTTGCCATCGCCGATTTTCCCGGTGCGCGCAGCCGTCACGATGGTTTGCACAGCCTTCTCGACCATGTCGTCGGCGAGAACCATTTCGATCTTGATCTTGGGGATCAAATCGACGGTGTATTCACGGCCGCGGTAGAACTCGGTGTGGCCTTTCTGGCGGCCATGCCCGCGCGCCTCAAGCACCGTCATGCCCTCGACTCCGATTTCATGCAGCGCATCCTTCACCGTATCCAGCTTGGACGTCTGAATCACCGCTTCCACTTTTGTCATCGATGTTCTTCTCGATTCTCCAGTAAGTCGTGGAGTTTTACCAACGTACACTGAAATCCAATCGTTCGCTATGCGGACGTCTCCCAGTAATAGCCTTCCTCGCCGTGTTGCGAAAGATCAAGTCCTTGCGTTTCGTGCTCCTCCGAGACGCGCAATCCTATGACCGTGTCGACGACCTTCAGGATGATCAGAGTCCCCACGATCGCCAGCGCCCAGGCGATCAGCACGCCCACGCACTGATTCAAGATCTGGTGGAAGTTCCCTTCCAGAACTCCCGAGGGCAGCACTTTGCCTGCGGCGTCTTTGAAAATCGGATTGATCGCGCTCGATGCGAAGATTCCTGTGAGCAGCGCGCCGATCGTGCCGCCTGCTCCATGCACTCCGAAGGCATCGAGCGAATCGTCGTAGCCAAAGCGTGCTTTCACCACCGTCACCATCCAGAAGCAAAAAGCGCCGGCAATCAAACCGATCAGCAACGCGGACATCGGGCTGACGAATCCGGAAGCCGGCGTGATGGCCACGAGGCCAGCCACGGCACCTGAAATGGCGCCGAGCGCACTCGGTTTTCCTCGAGCGATCCATTCGGCCGCGCTCCAGCCCACCACTGCTGCAGCGGCGCCGAAATGCGTGTTCACAAATGCGCTGGTCGCAAGCGTGCCCGCCGCCAGGGCACTACCGGCATTAAATCCGAACCAGCCGACCCACAGGAGGCAGGCTCCGATGAAGCTAAGAACCACGCTGTGCGGAGGCATATTCTCGCGTGGATACCCCAATCGCTTTCCGAGGTAAAGCGCGCACACCAGCGCCGATACACCTGACGTAATGTGCACGACCGTGCCACCCGCGAAATCCAGCGTTGGAAACCGGCCGCCGAGCGATGCGTTCAGCAGCCCGCCCTTGCCCCACACCATGTGAGCCATGGGATCGTACACAGCGATCGACCACAGGGTGAGAAACGTGAGCATCGCGCTGAATTTCATGCGTTCGGCGAATGCGCCGGTGATTAGGGCGGGGGTGATGATCGCGAACATCAGCTGAAACATCATGTAGGTCTGGGCCGGCACGGTGGGAGCGTAGGCGGGATCGGGTTGCAAACCGACGCCGCGAAGGAACATGTTGTGCAAACCGCCGATGAAACTGTGGCCGGAACCGAAGGCCAGGCTGTAACCAACGATCGCCCACACGACGGTGATCACGGCCATCATGGCGAACGATTGCATGAACGTGCCAAGAACATTTTTCTTGCGCACCAGTCCGCCGTAGAAAAGTGCCAGGCCGGGGCCGGTCATTAACAAGACAAGCGCACAGCTCGTGAGCATCCAGGCGTTATCGCCCGATGTCTGCGCCGATGCAGCAGCCTGTCGCGCGACTTCCAACTGACTGACGTGAATCACTGGCGCAATCAACACGGCTGCAACAGGCGCAGCGCGGCGTGGCGCCGCCCACATCGTGGCGGGCATGGACCAAAGCAGGAAAACCAAAAGCGTCAAACGCGGAAGTCGATGTCCTCGCATGGAAAGCCAACTATCTCCTCGGCGGAGACGAGTCTCTATAAAGAATGTATCTGCCCATCCCGCCCTATAGCGCTTCATATTTTCGATAAGCCAGATTCGCAATCGTAATCGCGACGCTAGAGACCGCCGCGCATTATACACGCTACGTTGGTACCGGCGGCCAAAGACCGAGGGGTGAGGCCGAATTTATGCTCGATAGGCGCACCTGGGTGTAGGCTAGAAGTGAGGGTGGTCGAAGGCATTCCCATGGCCAAAATTCAGAAGCTGCGAGTAAATGGAACTGAGCGCGCGATAGACGCGGACCCGCAATCGAGCCTTTTGACTGTGCTCCGCGAGCAGCTCGATATGACTGGATCGAAATATGGTTGCGGCGAAGGACAGTGCGGAGCGTGCACCGTGCTGATCAACGGGACTGCGCGACGGTCGTGCATCACAACCGTTGGTTCCACTGAAGGACGTGAAATCACGACGATCGAGGGCCTGGAACACCATGGGCGATTGCACCCCGTTCAAGACGCGTTTCTTGCCGAAGGCGCGGCACTGCAGTGCGCGTACTGTGCGTCCGGAATGATTATGTCCGCAGTGGCGCTGCTGAAGACGAATCCCCACCCTTCAGAGCAGGAAATAGCGGCGGCAATGGAAGGTAATCTGTGCCGTTGCGGGACGAATCCGCGGATCATCGCTGCGATCTTGCGGGCTTCGCAGGCTCACCAGGAGGCCGGCGCATGAGACACGATCCAACCGTTTCTTCAACTCTTGAGCCTGAGCGATATGAATTCTGCGCCCCAACGACCCATCGCTTTGAATTGCAAAGGCGAGACTTTTTCAAACTGCTTGGCGCGGGCGTGCTGATCATTTCCGCGGTGCCGGAAGCGATAGCTCGCCAGGAATCGGGCGCGCGGGCTCCGCAGTTTGGGGAGCCGCTGCCGAAAGAAATTAGCGCCTGGCTCCACATTGGCGAAAATGGCGTCACGACCGTCTATACCGGCAAAGTTGAAATTGGCCAGAACATCCGCACCTCGCTTGCCCAAGCCGTGGCCGAAGAACTGCGCTTTCCGCTCGAACGCATCGAATTGGTCATGGGCGATACGCAGCTTACGCCGTACGACATGGGCACGTTTGGCAGTCGAACCACCCCTACGATGAATCTGCAACTTCGCAAGGTTTCCGCCGCCGCGCGCGAAACTCTTTTGGCGCTCGCCGCAAAGCAATGGAATGTGGATGCCGGGGGCTTGGTCGCATCCGACGGGAAGATTACCGATCCCGGGACGAAACGCACGGTCCAATATGCCGATTTGGTACGCGGCCAGCAGCTCTCGCAGATCATTCCGGCCGACGATCCATTGATTCCCGCTTCGCAATGGACCGTGGAAGGACAATCGATCGCGAAAGTGGATGCGCGCGATTTCGTGACGGGAAAGCACCGCTACCCATCCGACCAAACGGCACCGGGAATGTTGTATGGGAAAGTTTTGCGGCCGCCGTCGTTTGGCGCAACGCTCGTTTCTGTCGATGCACCCTCTCAGGATTTCGTCAACGACGTCACGTTCGTTCACGATGGCGATTTTGTGGGCGTGGCAGCCGCAAGCTCGGAAGCCGCGGCCCAAGCGGTCGCAGCGATTCACGCAACGTGGAAGGAGCAGCCACAACCTTCGCGCACAGAGCTATTCGATTATCTGAAGAACAGTCCCGTCGAGGCCAAGGGATTCGAAGGCGCTTCGCGATACGAAACCGGCTCGGTCGATCAGGCGCTCGCGTCAGCCGATCACCGGCTGAAGCAGACCTACCACGTAAATTACATCGCGCATGCGCCGCTTGAGCCGCGCGCTGCGCTTGCGCAATGGTCGGGCGAGACATTGACGGTATGGACCGGCACGCAGAGGCCCTTCGCCGTACGGACCGAACTTGCACAAGCGCTTCGTATCCCGGAGGACCGTATTCGCGTGCTCATGCCTGATATGGGCTCGGCATACGGCGGGAAGCATACGGGCGAGTGCGCCGTGGAAGCGGCACGCCTCGCTCGCGCGGCAAACAGACCGATTAAACTTGTCTGGACGCGCGAAGAAGAATTCACGTGGGCTTATTTTCGCCCGGCGGGCGTCATCGAAATTTCGGGAGGCGTGGGCCTCGACGGAATGATCGCGGCCTGGGAGTTCACCAATTACAATTCGGGCGCTGCGGGCATTCGCACGTTCTACGACATTCCGAATCAACGCATCGTTTTTCAGCCCACGCGCTACCCTCTGCGGCAGGGCTCGTATCGCGCCCTCGCGGCCACCGCAAACCATTTCGCCCGGGAATCGTTCATGGACGAGATGGCTCATGCCGTCGGCCAAGATCCCCTCGAATTCCGGTTGAAGAACCTCAAAGACGAGCGGCTGCGCGCCGTATTTCAGGCGGCGGCCGAAAAATTTGGCTGGGGACACGCACAACCCGCGGTTGGACACGGTTTCGGAATCGGCGGTGGATTCGAGAAGGGTGGCAACGTGGCCACCTGCGCCGAAGTGGCCATCGATCCTTCAACGAGCGAAGTGCGAATCGTTCGCGTGGTTGTCGCGTTCGAGTGCGGCGCAATCGTGAATCCCGATAATCTGAAGAGCCAGATTCTCGGCGGCAATGTCATGGGCATCGGCGGCGCTCTTTTTGAGGCAATCGATTTTGACAATGGCCGCGTGCTGAATGCCCGCTTCTCGAAATATCGCGTGCCGCGCTTCAGCGATGTCCCGCAAATCGACGTAGTTCTGGTCGACCGGAAGGACCTCCCATCTACCGGGGCTGGCGAAACTCCTCTCGTAGGCTTGGCGCCCGCGGTTGGCAACGCGATTTTCAACGCCACCGGCAAACGCATTCGCTCTCTGCCGATGGCTCCCCACGGCATAAAATCCGCGTAATTCGCTCATCCGCGCGGCGTCAATGCCATGCAGCGGCCAGCTAGGAGTACTGCTGGTAGCGCGCCACACGGATGCGCTTGAATTTGTCCTTTTCCAGGTCGTAGTGAACGAAATTCAGCAGGCGGCGCAGCTCGCCCTTCTTGAATGTCAGCTTCTCGTTGGGATAGTCCCGCATGCACTCAAATTCGGAATACATTTCGACGGCGATTCCGCTTTCGTCGATCACCAAATACCGGGCTTCGACGAATTCGCGGACGTACAAGTGAAACTCTTTATAGAAGGCGACGATTTGTTGCGGGCTGTTGAGCGACAAATTCGGCAGCCCAAGTTCGACGTCGTCCGCATAGTAGGGCACCAGTCTGTCGTAACGCTTGTTGTTGAAGTGGTCGAGGTAGCGGCGGAATTCATCTTTGGTCACTGAGATATTCCTTCCAAGCGCGAACAATGAAATTATTGTACCGACCCGTAGCCTTGGGGATGCTTCCGTCTCCATTCCCACTGCGATTGCAGGATCGATGTCATCTCAGACGCGACCGGCTTCCAATGCAATACTCGCTGTGCCTTGACCGCGTCGGCCACCAATCGCGCCGGATCGCCAGGGCGCGGCCCTTCGATTCGGATCGGAACTGCGTGCCCCGTCACTCTGCGCGCGCACTCGATCACCTCCAGCACCGAATAACCGTGCCCTGTGCCCAAATTCAGAAAATCCGAGTCGCCGCCGCTGCGCAAATGCTCAAGTGCCAGGATGTGCGCGTCCGCAAGATCGCCGACGTGTACGTAATCCCGTATGGGTGTTCCGTCTGGAGTCGGATATCTGTTCCCGAAAACGGACAAAACGGGTCTTTGGCCCAGAGCCACGTTCAGGACGTTTGGAACTAAGTGCGATTCAGGCTCGTGGTCCTCGCCATTGCGTTCCGTGGCGCCAGCCGCGTTGAAATAGCGCAGCGCCATGAACTTCAGTCCATGAGCCACGTCGTAGCTCGCCAGAAGCCGCTCCATGAAGAGCTTAGACCATCCGTAGGGATTCACAGGCCACTGCGGGCACGTCTCTGGGATCGGAACCTGTTCCGGCTCGCCATAGGTGGCGCAGGTCGACGAAAACACCACGCGCCGCACTCCCGCCGCCAGCAGCGCGCCCATGAATGCGACGCCCTGTTCCACATTGTTCTCGAAGTATCGAGCCGGCTGCGCGACCGACTCGCCTACATAGGCCAGCGCCGCGAAATGCACGCAGGCGTCGATTTTGTGCTCGGCTGCAATGCGTGCCACCAACTCGCGGTCGCCGACGCTGCCTTTATGAAACGGAATGCCTAATTCCACCGCGCCGCGATGGCCTCGAAAGAGATCGTCCAGCACCACCACGCGTTCGCCTTTCGCGTGCAGCCGCTCCACGGTCACGCTGCCGATGTAGCCCGCGCCGCCACTTACCAGGATCGCCATCGCTCTCCATTTCGTGCCGCCATCCGCGCCGAACACCGCTCCCGCTCTACTCGGTCCGAGGGCGCACGATTATAGCTGTCACGTTTGGACGAGCGCCAGATTTCGTGCGGCATGGCAGCAACGCAACATATTCCGGGGGCCGTGCGTAGTACCATGGAGAGCGCAATTATGACAATGAGCGACGGCGCAGCCATTCGAACCGAGCGACTGACGCGCCACTATCAAATGGGCAGCACGTTGGTTCGCGCCGCCGAAGACGTGTCACTCGATATTCAGGCCGGCGAGTTCGCCGCACTGCTCGGCAGCTCCGGCTCGGGCAAATCGACGCTGCTAAATCTGATGGCGGGACTGGACCGCCCGACATCGGGGGCGATCTTCGCGCATGGCCGCAACCTGGCCGAAATGAGCTCCGAAGAACTGGCCAACTATCGCAGCCACACCGTCGGTATGGTGTTTCAGGCGTTCAACCTGCTGCCGCGCATGACGCTGGAAGAAAACGTCGAGCTCCCTCTTCGCCTCGCCGAGGTGGGACGCGAGGAGCGAGCCACGCGCGTGCGAGAGGCGGTCGAGCGCGTGCATCTTGGCGCGCGGCTCAGTCACCGGCCCAGCGAGCTTTCGGGAGGCGAGCAGCAACGCGCCGCGCTGGCCCGTGCTTTGGTGAACCGTCCAACCATTCTGCTGGCCGATGAGCCTACGGGCAACCTTGACAGCGCGACCGGCGACGAAATCATGCGGCTGCTTTGCGAAATCAACGAGGCGCTGCGCATGACCGTCGTGATGGTTACGCACGAGCGCCCGCGCGCTGAAAAATATGCGCGCCGCTTGCTGCTGATGAGCGACGGCAAACTTACCCACGACGGAGTGCGCCAGTGAAGCCTCGCGACCTGACGGAACTCGCTGGTCGCAACCTTCGCGAGGCGCTGCTGCGTAATTCGCTCACGACGCTCGGCATCGCCGTCGGTGTCGCGTCGCTGGTGGCCATGCTCTCGCTCGGCGCCGGGCTGCAAAATCTGGCGTCGCAGCGGCTTTCGCAATCGGGCCTTTTCAATGCGGTTTTCGTGACGCCGCGAGCGAATTTTGGTGCCTTCGGCCGCGCGGAGAGGCTTACCGG
>JASHRI010000103.1 GCA_030037435.1 Candidatus Acidiferrales bacterium
AGCAAGCCCATCATCTCGCGAACCACTGCGAAGGCATCGTGCGTGTTGCGCCACCAGTGATTTGCGTCAAATCGGTCTTGGTATGCGGCGCGCACTATCAGCCTTTGGTTGGGCGCCGCGAGCTTGTGCCAGAGCGTTCGCACTCGGCGCGTATGCGGCGGCGAAGTGACGATGATTGCGCTCGTCAAGCCGTGCTCGCGCATCTCGCGTGAGATTTGTTGTACTTCCTGCTCGGTGTCGATAATCGTATCGGGCAAGATGTGCACATCGGCGTCCGGCACACCTTCGCGAATCAGCACCTCGCGGGAATATTCGGCCTCGCCGGTGAAGGCGATGCCCAATGACTGAAGCTCCGCGGCGGGGCTTTCCACCCGGGTAATCCACACTTCGCGCCCATCGCCCATTTGGAAAATCCGGCCGGCCTCTTCTGCGCGCATCGGCATGCCGCCGCTTAACACAACGATCACGTCCGCGGGGCCCAGAGCGTCTTCGCGCACCAGCCAACGCCCGGCGCCGCGAAATGCGAGCGTGGCCGCAACAAGAAGCACCAGCACTATAACGAGGACGGTGATCTGTCGAGAACTTCGGCGGGTCATTGCGGTTTCAACGAGGCGATTCGTTGCCGATGGCTCAACGTGCGCACAGCGAGCTTCCTCAATTTCCTAACTGCGCTGCCGGCCCAGCGAGCGGCGGCGCATCATCAGGCCGCGCAGGCCGAGCAGCACGAGGCGCGGTTGGCGCAGACACACGCGCCAGAGAATTTTCCAAGCTTCATCGCGAGAATATTCGCTCAATGGCGCCTTTGTGGGCTCGTTGAGCAAGTCGACCAGGCGGCTGTAGTCGGCCTGCTCGAAGCTATGCAGCGAACGCCGTAGCAGCAGGTGGAGATCGAGTTCGCGGCGCAACGTTCGCAACTCGCGGCTTGAGCCACCATTCAAGATCGACTCCGCCACGCCAAGCGCGCCGCGAAAGCCAGTCACAGTGCCGCCGACCGTCGAGACCTTCACTTGCCCGGCGGCGTCTCCCACGAGATACACGGAGCTCTGTCCCACTTGACGGTGCACCGGCACCCAGCTGGTGTACACCGGAATGCGCGCGCCCTGGAATTCGACTGGATCAAGACCGCGCTTTTCGAGGAATTTCTCCAGAGCCACCCGCGTTTCCTGTCCCGATTCGCCGATCACGCCAAGCGCGCCTCTCTCTCGCGATTCGGGAATCAGCCAATAAAAGTAGGGTGTGTCCTGCGGGACGAACCAGACACGCACAGTATCGGGCGGCATGTCTTTCGGCAACGGCACGATCGCCTGCATCAGCGGCGCGGTGGTGAGCGGGGGCCATCCGGCCGACCGCGCGACCCGGCTCGCCGCGCCGTCGCTGCCGATCACCGTCTGGGCGCGGACCTCTTCACGTCCTCCATCGGCCGAACGCTCCACTTCGACGACGAGCCCGCGGCCGTTTGGATGCAGCTCGTGGAATCGCCGTCCGAGATGGATCTCCGCTCCGGCGCGCTGCGCTTCGGCAGCCAAGTGTTGAATCAGTGTGCGCCGTTCGACGATCAAGTCCGGTTGGCGGAGGGAAATCGTGGCGCTGCGGCCGTCGGTAAAAAGTTCGAAGCGGCGAATCTGATTGATGATGCTGCCGTTCATTGCGCTGCCGAGCAGCGAGCGCATGCGGTGGGTCACGATCAGCGTGCGTGAGGCAGGCTCGATCGTTTCAAGACCCTCAATCACCTGCACCGAAAGACCGCGGCGGGCAAGGAGCAGAGATGTGAAGAGTCCGGCGGCCGAGCCGCCTACGACCGCGACGCTAGACGTTTCTCCGCGAGAGGCGGAGGCCATCGCTTGCGATTCGGCGCGCTCAGTTTGCACCATTTTTCGGGGCAGTTTTTCCTCTCGCCTGAGTTGTTCGTACCGGGAATTGATTCCGCACATTAGATGCGGTAAGAGAACTGCTTTGACACAAACGCCGCGGTTACTTCTCCCCGCGTACCCCACGCGATGGCTCGACGTCGCCTAAAACGTCGCGGAGAAGTATATCGTACGCAGGTGCCCGCACCAACATTGTTCCCCGACAACCTGGATGTGGAACGATGACTTTTGTTTTATGTTCGTACCGGTGCTTTAGCGATCGAGGCACCCTGGTTTCCCAGGAGTTACTAGGAATCACTTGTGGAAAAAGATTACTGACCGGGTATCTTTTACGGCTAAATGGCACCTGCTTGGGTATCTACTGAAGATCGCTTTCTCGAGGCCACGCGAGTTATACTACTGTGAAGAGTGGGCCCGAGCGGGTGCTCTGGGAGGTTGAGCGCAATGGCCAAGTTTGTGATCGCGCCGCATATGCGACTTCATGAATGGGTGGCGGAAGAGAAAGGCTATTTTGCCGCCGAAGGGCTGGAATACGAATTCCATGAGGCGCTGCAATCGAAGGAAGCCAAGGGCCATCAGCTCGGCGACAAGGTTGGTGCGTATCAAACTTTTGAAAAGGGCCGCGGTTCCGATATCGGCTGCGCCTGCCATTGGACGGTAAACGTCTCCGCTTCGGCCGGCCATGGAAAGCTCTACGCCGACGCCTATTCCGTTTCGCCAGCGGGAGTGTTTGTCTCCGCGGATTCGCCGATTCACGAGCCTTCGCAGCTAGCGGGGGTCCCGATTTCGGTGGGCTATCAGTCCGGCAGCCACTATTCGACGATCCAGGCTCTTGAGCAGTACATGAAACCCGCCGACATCAAACTGTCGTTTGCCGACGGAATGCTTTTCAGCCGCATGGAGCTGCTGATCGATGGCAAAGTTCCGGCCGCCGCTCTGTTCAGCGGCCCGTATTATTTCCTCGAGCAGCTCGGTTTCCGGAAAATCATCGATACGACTTTTATGATGGCGACGTTGATTCAGCGCGATCCGGATATGGAAGACGTGAAAAAATATTTTCGCGGCTTGCGCAACGCGCAGCGCGATATCGACCTCCGGCCCGATCTCTATACGCACTATTACAAGAAGGAATTTCCTGTACGCTTCCACAATATTATGGACACGCGCCGTTGGGGGCCGGGCGAACGCATCGTCTTCGAGCCGTACTCGAAGGACACGTTCGAACAGTCGTTCGAATGGATCGCCAAGCACGGCATCTTCCCCGAAGGCACGATGGGCTCGGGCAAGTACGAAGACGCCTGCGTCTCGCTGTCCTCGAAATAGGTCCTGTGTTCAGGGGCGGAAAACGTTCTCGTTATGCCACGCTAGTTGTTCTGTCGACGGTCTAAACATCTCTTGGTTAGGTATGGTGATCCTCTGGCCGTGGTGTGCGTAGTATTCCCTGCCGTTGTCGAATTCCTCTTTGATCCGTTTACTTACCTCGATGTGATACTCCGGTGTCACAGTCAGATATCCGCGATCAAACAACGTGTGCACGTCCTGACGCAGCAGAAGTCCGTTAGTTGGATCGTGATTCCCGCCTAGTCGGTACGGGCGGATGTGAGCAGCGTCGAGGACATGAAGGACATGTGATCCCGTGAGAACACACTGGCGCTTGTATACATCGGTGACGATAACCCTAAAGGTTCCTTGACCGAGTCTAGGGAAGACCGTTTGTGGGTTTCCATAGCGCGGACGGTCGTCGCGCTCTTGGGCCTGTCGGCGATTCACGACGTTCGAACGAAGGCGAATCTCGACTTCGGACCAGATTCTTTGACCGGCCTCCTCATCGGTCGTATAGGTTTTTCCGCGCACGATCTCTCGGCTCCAATCCGAAACTGGAATCCATTCCTCGTTAGCGAAGAAAAATGGATCTTGAAGCAAAATACAACCAATGCTGTAGTCTGCAAGGAGGTCATGTTCTATCCGTCTATAACGCTCGACTCTGATTCTCAATTCCTGCTCACTTGTTGCACCATTCTTTTGGCCAAAAGCAGACCATGCAAAGGCCGTGGGCAACACGGCGTAGTGGCTAAAGAATCCTCCCCCAACAATAAAATTCTGCGGACTGTGCAATTTGAATAAAAAGGGTTCTCCCGGTGAAATCGCCTTGAAGTTTGCCGATGGGCTAGGTTGCCAAAAGTTCGCTTCGTCCGGACGGAGCTTTGCCAGATGGTTGAACCAATCGGAGTCAGTGATGGCGATAAAGACCTTCATGTGTTTCAGTGGGAACCTGAATGTATCAAACTATTGGTGCATTTTAGTCGTAATAGCGTGACCGGGAGCCTGTCCAATTCTGCTAGGATTCTGCCGTGCCTGTCGAAC
>JASHRI010000104.1 GCA_030037435.1 Candidatus Acidiferrales bacterium
GCCGACTTCGGACGTAACATATGCAAGTGCATTTCGTATTTCTGATTTCCCCTTCTCCGCACGCGACTGCGTGAAATTGACCGGGCGTGATCGTACTTCAAGGCGCCGGGAAAATCCAGTATATCAATCTCAGGTCAATACCGTAGTTCACCGCGCGAATAAGACCCCCGGGTGGCCCAGTTGATGCCTTCAGACTACCAGTTTCATCGTGATCCATCGTTGTTCGCCAGCAACCACTTGCTTTGACGGTAATCGCCTTCGCTGCACTGCGCGAATGCCCGCCGACCGGCAGACCAGGCCTAATCCCTCTGCTCGCAATTTTGATGTGTCAGTCGTTTTTGTAGCGGGAAGAACGGTAGGCATTCCGCAAGGTAACTAAGTCATCTGTGCAATCGCCGGATGCCTCTTGCCCACGTCCGTCGCTAGCTCGAAGGCATGCGCTAACTGCAAGACGCTAAAATCTGCTTTATTGCGTCCCACGATTTGTATCCCCACCGGCAGTCCTTCTGGCGTAAAGCCCGCTGGCACGGACACCGCTGGATTTCCGGTTGCCGAGATATACCAGCACGACTTCATCCAGTCGATGTAATTGCCGAACTTCACCCCGGCGATCTCCGTCGGATACTCGATCTGGACGTCGAACGGCGGCAATTGCGTGGTCGGCAGTACGAAATATTCATACTTTTGCAAAAACGCCTGAAAATGGCGCCAGAGCTGCCCGTGGGCCACCTCCGCCCGGGCCACATCCGTGGCGGTCAGTCGTGAACCTTCCTCGATCTCCCCTTTGAGCGTCTCCTTGAACGCCGCAGGGTGCTGGCGCAGTTGGTCGGCATGCGCATTTGCGGAACCCCACGCGCGCAAGATCCGGAAGGCAGTCTCGGCATCCGCGAAGTCCGGCTCAGCCTGGTCCACAATGCAGCCTAGCGACTCGAATGTCTTGCGCTGTCCATCGACCACGCTGCGGACACGGGCGTCAAATGGCACACCGCCCAAACCCTTGAACCATGCCACCCGCACGCCTTTGAAGTTGCGGTCGAGCGCTGCCCCGAAACGCTCTCCCGGCTCGTCGATCGAAAGCGGCGATCGCGGATCGGGCCCCGCAAGCGCGCTGAGCGTCAAGGCTAGGTCGGCCACTGACCGACCGAGGCATCCGGACGTGCTCAGCGTCGACCACGCAAATGCCGCCTTTGGATCCGGCACACGGCCGATCGAGGGACGGAATCCGACGATGTTGCAGAAGGCTGCGGGATTGCGCAGCGAACCTCCCATATCTGACCCGCTCACGACAGGCGCAAAACCGCAGGCCAGCGCTACCGCCCCGCCGCCGGTCGATCCACCGCAGGTCTTCGTCAAATCGTACGGATTCCGCGTCGCGCCGAAAACGGCGTTGAACGTTTGCGACCCAGCGCCGAATTCCGGCGTGTTCGTTTTCCCGATGGTAATCGCGCCCGCGCGTCCGATTCGCTCGACCACAATATCGTCTTCGACGGGGATGTAATCTCTGAAAAGAGGCGATCCGAACGTCGTACGGATGCCCCGCGTTTCCATTAGGTCTTTGTGCGCAACTGGCAGCCCATGCAGCCGACCCAAGGTTTCCCCGTGCGCCTGCATCTCGTCGGCCCTCGCGGCGGCTTCGGCAGCCAGCTCTGGGACAAGGGTTACGATGGCATTCACTTTCGGATTCACGCTCTGGATCTGCTTCAGGTGAGCGGCCAGTGCCTCGCGCGCCGAAAGCTTCTTCGCTCGGATCAGCGCCGCCATCTCGACTGCACTGATGAAACAAATCGAGGAAGTTTCGCTTCCCGCAGCGCGCGTGCCAATGCGTTCGGCCGCTCCAGCATGAGCCCCGCCGTAGCTATCCATCAGGGGCGCAGCCGCCATTCCCATTAGCACTTGCCGCCGCGTGAACTGGTTTTCACTCATTGCCGCGAGCCTATCACGCAACCAAGATGGTTCACATATTTTTTGCCGCGAAGCTCGGAGTCCGTGCAATCGGGAAGTCGCCGCACCGCAGTGACAGCTCAAGGGGCGAGCGAGCACGGCATGCCGTGCCGCTACCAAGCCAAAGACAAGATTGGCGCGGAAATTGTGACTAGTGGAGTCCCGACCAATCGTCGGCTAGCAAGATTGAGTTGCTGGGATTCGAGGGGTCAAATTTGACGCTGGCGGTTTGCCCCGCGGCGACGCGGCTGACATGCAAGCGTTCTTCGAGGCCAGTCACGTCCTGCGCGGTTTCGTACGTAACGCCAGAGATGGCGTATGTGTAGTAGAGAAGCTTTCGCGTTCCATCAGGCTCCGGAGCGCTGCGGCGAGAGAAAAAGCCTCCTGATTTCAATGGCGAGTGCGGATCGGATTTCTCGGCGGCCGTGTGTTTCGGCTGGGTAGACTTCAGCGCCACCTTCAGATCCGCTTGTGCGGATTTCCCGGCCCCGCCTCCAGCCCTAGCCGTGACCTTTCTGGTCGCTCCAGCCGTCGCTTTCCCGCTGGTTCCTTGCGGCGCCGCTTTGGCAGACGCGCCCACTGCGATTGTTTCAAACGCCTCATTTGTGGCGTCTTTCCCCGTCTGCGGTGTCGCGCCTTCAGCAGCTGCGACCACGCGTTCTCGGGCGACCAACTGCTGTTCGAGGGGACCGCCGAACGGACTCGATATTGAATTTGGGCCATGTTCGGAGATTTCCAGGATTTGCCCCTCGACGATGCGACCCACGCGGTTCAAATAGGCGCGGCGCTGGCGCTCGATATCCTCGGGGGTTTCCGGCTTGCGGCGCGCCCAAAAGAAGAATGCAGCAACGCCCAGCACGGCAAGTCCGGCTAGCGGCAGCCAATTTCCCGAGTCTCTGAGAAATTCGTTCAACGTAGATGGTCTCTCGACTGTGCCATCTTAGAACGCACGAAGCGGAAAGGCGAGAGCGCGTGCCAAATCGTGCACTCCATCAGGCAATGCGGCCGGCACGATAAGGGCGAAAGGAAGGCGCAAGAAGTCGAGCCCAGAACAGGTGATGCTCAGTCGCGAGGGGCCACGATCGGGTTTCGGAGCGAACCGATGCCGCTGACGCGAACCTCGACCGTGTCGCCTGCGGCGAGCGGCCCAACGCCGGCGGGAGTGCCGGTGGCAACTACATCGCCTGGTTCGAGCGTCATGGCCTCGGTGATCCAGCGGAAGATCACATCGATCGAGAAGACCATGTCGGAGACTCGCGCGGACTGCTTTCGGGTGCCGTTGACGAAGGTTTCTACTGAAGTGCCGGGTGAAGGATGCTCGGTTTCAAGTACAGGACCGAAGGGGCAGAAGGTATCGAAGCCCTTGCCGCGCGTAAATTGGCCGTCGAGGCGCTGAAGATCGCGCGCAGTCACGTCGTTGAGGCAAGTGTAACCGGCAATGAAGGTGCGAATATCGTCCGACGCGCGGGGATGAAACGCGCGGCGGCCCACGACGAACGCCAGCTCGCCTTCATAATCGACGCGTTTGGAAATGCGGGCCAGCACCACCTGAGCCTCCGGCGCAATAATCGACGAGGGCGGCTTCAAAAAAATAATTGGCGATTTGGGAATCTCGCTGGCCATTTCCACGGCGTGATCGACGTAGTTCTTGGCCATGCAGATGATTTTGCTGGGCCAGCACGGCGGCAGAAATCTCACGTCGCCAGCGTGCCATTGCCGGCCCGTGCGCTCCCGAGTGCCCCAGAGTTCGCCTGAAATTTCGTGGATGGTATCGCCCTCCACGATCCCTGCGTGCGAGTTCGCATGCGCTTCGCGCGGCGTTTGGCCCGGATGCTGGTCGGAATACTCCCGGGGCTGAAAACGGCAGAGTTTCATCGTATATCGCGGGCCGTTTCGCGCGCCGGCCTTCGTTCGGGCTCGATGGGATGATGGACTGCGTGTAGAACCATCGTTGTGACCCAGGCTCCCGCAGCGCAAAGGCCGTAGACCACCGCACTCTCAACCAGTACTTCGAAAGGAGTCCGGAGCACCTGATGCAAATGGACAAAGTAAAAGCCGGCTAAATCATACGCGCATGCGAAGATTACCGAGGCAATCAATCCCGAGCACAACATCTGGATCGGGTTGGTAAGATAGCGAAGAACCGGCAAGAGCGCGACAATCAAGAAGACTGCGGCGAAAATCGCGTTGCGCTCGAGGGCGTAGCGCTCAAGAGCTGGGAAACGATTGGCTGCTACAAGACCCGCAAACATCACCAGCGTCAGAGCTAGACCCGTATACAGTCCGAGCTTCATCGATGGCCGTGATGTCCGCGTTCTTTCCTCGGCATGGGTTGGAATTTCGAGCGGATTCTCTATCATGGCGTGGGCTGTGCCTCAGCCGGTACGCCAAAAGAGACAGTCGCACTCGCAGGGCTCTCGTTGCCAGAGCGATCGATTGCAGTCACTGTATAAAAATAATGGCGTCCGGACACTACATTCATATCGCGAAACGCGGGCGTGAGCAACAACTCTGTATTTTGAAGTGTCCCCTTCGTACCCGACTGCTCGCTGCGATAGACGTTGTAGCCGGCGACGTCGTTTTCAGGACTGACAGCCCAGGAGAGTTCGAGGTGCGCCGGAACTCCGGGCTGCAAGGGAACGAGTACGACCTCGAGCCCCTGCGGAGCAGCGGGTGGAAAAATATCGCGAGGCGCAACCGCCACGAGATTCGAGTCGGCCGATTCGAGTTCAGTGCCTGACGCTTCCGTCACGACGCTGCGAACCGAGTACGTGTAGGCACTGCCGAATTCGGCATCCGCGTCCCGAAATTCGGGAGATGTGGAATCGCCGACTTTAGTGAGTGGCTTCGATTCCGCCGAGGGTGTGGGCTCCGTTGCAGTTGCCGGCTGGACGATGACGGTCCCGGCGGCCGATACGGCCGGCGCGGGCTTGGTTTCCGCGCGATAGATGTGATAGCCGATGATTGCCGGCGCGGCGCCGCTTGGATCCTTTTGCGGCCGCGTCCAAGTGAGAATCACGCCTCCACGCGCAATCTCAGCTCTTAAATCGTTGATCGGATCCGCTGCGGGAAACGGGTGCAGCGCGACGACATTGGAATTCGCGGAGTCCACTTTCGCCGACGCGCGGGTACGCACGATGTAGACCGGCACGAGCGGGCTCGGAGCAAAGGCATCCGCGGGAATCGGATCGGCATAGGTCACTTGACGATTCTTGCGATAGCTGCCCGCCATTCCGGAAGGAATCGTTACAACGAGAGTGGGATTTGCCGGAGCCGCGACGCCGGGGCGGCCGGCGGCGGATGGAGGTTCGAGGTTGCGATAGATCTCGATTGAGGGAGGCTCGGGAAGGGGATGATGGTCGATACTTTCATTCGGCAGTGTAAAGGTGAGAACCGCATCATTGCCTGTCTGCACTACGGCCAAATCGGTGATGGAGACTGGAATGGGCGGCCGACGCGGCGTGGGCTCCTCGGGAGAAGCGCAGCCCGGCAAAAAAATGGAGAGTACGACAAATGAAATCAGGAACTCACGTGCCCGCTTGCAGCGAGAGTACCGGGCGGGCGCGAGGCTACGAGGACGGCGCGAGGATTGAATTTCCATTTCCGGGTGTCGCGCTCTCTAAAGAATGTAGCGGCTTAGGTCCTGGTCCTTGACGATGTTCGCGAGTTGCTTTTGGACATAGGAAGCGTCGATCTTTACATTTTTCTTCTTTAATTCCGGCGCTTCGAAGGAAATTTCCTCGAGCACTTTTTCGAGAATCGTGTGCAGCCGTCGCGCGCCGATGTTTTCCGTGTGTTCGTTGACGTTGGCGGCGAACCGGGCGACGGTGGCGATGGCGTCGTCGGTAAAAGCGAGCTTGAGTCCCTCGGTATCGAGCAGCGCAGTGTACTGCTTGATCAGCGCGTTTTTCGGCTCAGTGAGAATGCGAATGAAATCGGCTTCGGTGAGGGAACTAAGCTCGACGCGAATCGGGAACCGGCCCTGCAACTCGGGAATGAGGTCGGAAGGTTTCGACGTATGAAACGCTCCGGCCGCGATGAACAAGATATGTTCTGTGCGGACCATGCCATACCGCGTGTTCACGGTGGTCCCTTCGACAATCGGCAGGATATCGCGCTGCACACCCTCGCGCGACACGTCCGGCCCATGGCCAGACTCACGTCCCGCGATTTTATCGATTTCGTCGATAAAAAGGATTCCCATCTGCTCGACCCGGTCAACGGCGATGCGCGTGACCTGGTCCATGTCGATCAGGCGATTCTCCTCCTCCTGAATAAGGTAGTCGAAAGCCTCGGCGACCGTCATTTTGCGCTTCTTTTTTTGCTGGCCGAACATTCCCGAGAGCATGTCCTTGACGTTGATGTCCATCTCCTCCACGCCCTGATTGGTGATGATTTCGAACGAGGGCATGGAGCGCTCGCGGACTTCGACTTCCACGAGGCGCTGGTCGAGCTTCCCTTCGCGGAGCTGCACGCGTAGCTTGTCTCGAGTGCGTTGCGCTTGCTCTCGGCGCTGGGCTTCGGTGGCGCCGTTGGAGTCGGTCGGCACGGGTGATGAAGGCAGCAGTAAGTCCAGCAGGCGCTCTTCGGCGGACTGTTCCGCGCGCTCAGCGACCTCGTCGAGCTTCTCCTCGCGCACCATATCGATCGCTGTTTCCACCAGATCGCGAACCATGGACTCCACATCGCGCCCCACGTAGCCGACCTCTGTGTACTTCGACGCTTCCACCTTAACGAACGGGCAGCCGGCCAGGCGCGCCAAGCGGCGCGCAATTTCCGTCTTGCCAACGCCGGTTGGTCCGATCATCAGAATGTTTTTCGGCAAAATCTCCTCGGCGAGCTCGGGCTGAAGCTTCTGTCGCCGAACGCGATTGCGCAGGGCTACGGCGACGGCTTTCTTTGCGGCGTTCTGCCCGACGATGTACTTGTCGAGCTCGACGACGATTTCGCGCGGCGTCAGCTCGTCGAACGAGGGCAGCGCCTCAGGTTCCGCGGTCTGCTGATCTCCCGACAGATAGATCACCACTTCTTCCTCCGGAATGCTGGCTATAGCTCTTCGATGCTGAAATTAGCGTTGGTGTAAATGCAGATTTCGCTGGCGATCCGCATGGCTTCCTGGGCAATATCGCGCGCGTTGAGCTTCGTATTCTTGGCCAGGGCGCGAGCGGCGGCCAGCGCGTAGTTTCCGCCGGAACCAATAGCGCACAATCCGTCATCGGGCTCGATCACGTCGCCATTTCCAGATAGCAGGAACGTGGATTTGGCATCCGCCACCAGAAGAAGCGCATCCAGATGGCGCAGGGAACGGTCCGTCCGCCAGTCCTTAGACAATTCGACGGCGGACCGCGCCAAATTGCCGTGGAATTCCTGCAGCTTGTTCTCAAATCGGGCGAAAAGCGACAGCGCGTCAGCGGTGCTACCCGCGAATCCGGCCAGAATCTTGTCGTTGTAGAGGCGCCTCGTCTTCTTCGCGCTGTGTTTGATCACGCCATCGCCTAGTGTTACCTGGCCGTCTGCGGCCAGCACGACTTTGCTGTCCCTGCGTACGCACAAGACCGTCGTGCCGTGCATCGTTTCTCTCTGTTGCGAGATTGGCATCCGGCGATTATACCGCGCGGCGGAGCGAATGAGCTAATGCGTAAGTCCGGCGGCGCTACCCGAAATTCAAATTGGAGTTGAGGACGGCAGAACACACCGAAGGCAGCCTCCGGCCTGCCTGCGTGACACATCGCGGCACACGCAGTGGAGGGAGGCCGAATCGGAGACTAATTCTTGGTGTCGCTCTCGTAGTTCGAATCGCTGTCTTTGTTGTTCTTACTGGTGTACTTATCTTTCTTTCCTTTGTACTTATTGCCGACCTTAGACCACCGTTGTTCCAGCGATTCCTTCGTGAATAGATCGTCCGAGAGATTCGTATTGTATTCGCACTTATCGATGAAAGCCTGATAGACCTTGTTTCCATTGCGGTCGCGCGCGATCTGGAAAGGTGTTTGAACCCCGTCGATGGGATGGTAGTTCGAAAAATAATCCACCTGCGCGCTCTTCATTTGCGTCTTGGGATCGCGCGTGTCCACAGTTATCTGAACCGGCAGATGCGTACCACGCGAAATAGCGATCCGAAAAGTGCGATTGTCGCTATCGACCAGCTCGACCAAGTCGACCTGCTTCAGCTCGACGATATCCTCCCCAGCATAGCGAAACACCATGCCGGGTTCGTGGATGCGGTGGCGCAAGATGTTGTCGATGTCGGTAGCAGTGTCGTTTTTGAAGCTTGCGACATCGCCCGGCGGAGCATCGGCCACGCCTCCTCGATCCATCTCCCATCCTTTATCGCCGTTGTAGATCTCGATGATGTTGCGCTTCGGAATGTTTTCGTGCCTGTCTTTGAAAGGCGACTGCGTATTACTGTAGTCGATGAGCGTCTCGTAGCCGGTCACCTCGCCGGCATGGTCGAACTGCCCGTAGCGGTAAGTGCAAGTCGAATCGCGAACGTTCAAGAATGCCGAACCGCCAAGAGCGTCGATGGACTGCTGCAATAGCTGCTTGGCCTTCGCGGCGCTCTGATCGGGCATCAGAACTTCGTCGTCCTGCGCTCGCGCGGAACAAAGTAGGCTCGTCCCCGCGAGCGCGAGCAAAACTGCGGCCAGCAGTTCACACCTACTTATCCGCACAGGACGGCTCCTCCATTAACATTGATCACCTCACCCGTCACGAAGGTTGCCAAGTCCGATACGGCGAAAAGGATTGGACCGGCAATTTCGTCCGGTGTGGCCACGCGTCCGAGCGGTATCGTGGCTAACACGCTCTTGCGTCCGGCCTTGGTTTCGAGCGTCGGGCGCGACATCTCCGTATCCACCCAGCCAGGCGCGACGCAGTTGACCTGAATGTTGTAATGCGCAAGTTCGCTGGCAAGCCCCTTCACAAAGCTGATGATTGCGCCTTTCGACGCAGAATAGTGGGTGTGAAAAGGCTCGCCACGCTGACCAGAGGTCGAGCTAACGGCGACGATGCGCCCGCTCCGCTGGGCAATCATCAGGGGAGCAGCGAAATGAATCACATTGTAGACGCTTTTCAAGTTGATGCGGATCATTTCATCCCACTGGCGCTCGGTAAGATCCTCGATCGGTGCGTCGCGCTGGTTCCAGATGGCAGCGTTGGCGACCAGAATATCCAGATGGCTCAAACGCTCACTCGCAAAATCGACCAGCTTCGCCGCATCCCCCGATTTGCCCAGATCGGCCTTGAAGGATTCGATGCGGGTACCATGCTTTCGGGCTTCCTGCTGGACCTGCTCGGCTGCCTCGCGGTTACGATGATACCCGAACACGACATCCGCGCCCGCTTGCGCAAAGAGCTTGACGGTTGCCGCTCCGATGCCCCGCGAGCCTCCTGTGACCAGAGCCGCTTTGCCAGCCAGCGAAATCATCTCCCCCCCAAATGGACTAGCAAACCGCGGAAAATCGAAACTTGCGACCCAACGGTGGCGCTGCCACCACGTCGCTCGTACCCGATCGAGGTCAATCGAATCAGATTCGCACGGTCGCCCGGCGTGAGGCCTCTGTGAGGCCGCGGAACAACGCCTGGGCAAATGGATCCATGTCCGCCATGCGCTCGGGATGCCATTGCACCCCCATTACCCAATTATCGTCACCGACCCATTCGACGGCCTCAACTACGCCATCTGGCGCGGAAGCCACAACACGCAGATCGCGTCCCGGATCAAGAACCGACTGATGGTGCGAGCTATTGACGCGCGCCTCGGAGCCATGAGCAAGGGAGGCGAGGCGTGAACTAGGCTCGATGCGCACTGTGTGAAACGTCTCTATGTCGCCCACCTGGGCGCCTGTCAGTTCGTGACTAATCGACCTCTGCAATTCGCTGTGGATGTCCTGTACCAAGCTGCCCGACAGAAAGACGTTGAGGCTCTGGATGCCGTAGCAAATGGCCAGCACAGGCTTGTGGGCGGCTAATGCGTGATCCAGCAGGGCGAAATCGGTTTGCTCGCGGTACGGGTCGGCTTCCACGGATTCAGGCCGCCTGGGGGCTCCATACCGGGCCGGATCGACATCCGCGGGACTGCCTGAAAGCAGGACGCCGTCTAGCGTCTGCGCGATTTTCCTGAGGTGCTCGGGTGCCAGACCAAGAGAGATGACGACAGGCTCGGATCCGGCTTGGCGCGCCGCGCGGATATAAGACTCAATTTTGCCGAAGTCGCCATTAAGCTCTTCTTTTCGTGTGCGATACGGAATACCTATCCGCGGCTTCGAGCTGGGTGGCAGGCTCATCGTTGGGCCATCGTACCACCTCGAAACCGGAGCGGCAACCGAGGCACCCCAATGGAAATGTTCGAGCCTCGCGCCGCTAGCAAGTCTGAGCGGAGAGTGTCGCCATGCGGCTCGGCGGAGATGCATCGCGTGTCTCTGGGCGGACGGCGGGTTTTCTAGGAGGATTCGCCTGTAGCCAGATCGCATAGTTTAGCTGAATCTGTTCGATGTGATGGGGAATGTGGCGCTCCTGGCGCTCGATCCAGCGTTCGAGGCTGATCTCCCCATGGGCAGGGTGCACGACCGTATGGAGCCAGACGGGATCCGGCACAGAAACGAGAAGCTGATACGTCATCCTGCGCAAGCGGCGGATTACTTCCAACGCTTCGCGCGTGCTCTGATGGAAATAGCCAAGCGTGCCGGCCCAGCGAGCAGGGTCAAATTCCGCGACGGTAAGACCCGGCTCGGCAATTTGGCGGCGGCAACAGACATACGAACTGGCTTCGCTATCCGCCAAGTGCAAGATGATTTCGTGGATACTCCAGCGATCTGGTGAAGGTTTATATAGCCACATCTTCTTGGGAAAGCGGCGCAAGGCCGTGGAGAGAAGTACGGGCGCACGTCCGAAGGATTCAAGGATTTGTCTGCGCTCGTCGCGTGTCATGTGGGTTGTCTCCGTTGCCCTGTTTAGACGTGAGAGTTGGAATTTCAGAAGCACGCATGTCCATAGTTTATAAACGCAAAAAAGGCGGACGTTGTTCCGTCGCAAGTTTGTCCGGCATACGACGACTAGATTAGGGAGTGAAGTTATCTGAGCCAAGAGCCAATTTGGCGAACACGAGGAAAATACCCCTGGGATTTCGGCATTCCAAAACTGGAAACCCGCCAATATGGTTTGAAGTATCGCTGAGTCACAAAGAGTATGTACCACCCCGGACGTCAAATTCCGCTCTACGCTTGCTCCAATAGCCGCGCAAATCGCCCACCAGATAGAGCGAGCCGGTGGCAAAGACCGCATCTTGCGGCGAAGCCATTTCAATGGCGCGCTCTAGAGCCTTCGCAGGATCGGGAATGACCGTCGATTCTCGAGCAAGATGCCGGGTCATTTCCGCGAGCAGCGGAGCGGAAATGGCGCGAGGTTGGTGGGGCTCAGTCAGAATCACAAAGTCCGCCTGTGGGAAAAGAAGGCCCGCGATTTCGTCCACTGCTTTATCTCGCATCGCCCCGTACACCAGGAAAATTCGCCGGCCCGCGAAATTCTCCTCCCAGAATTTCAGAAGTTCGCGGGCGCCCGCGGGATTATGTGTGCCGTCGAGATACACGGCCGGACGATCGCGGAGACGCTCGAGCCTTCCAGGCCAACGAGCGGTTCGAATTCCGTGCTCAATATTTTCTTGTGTGATCGCAAATCCTCGCTCTGCAAGAAGCCGCGCAGCGGTCGCGGCTGCCAGGGCGTTGCGAATTTGGAAGCGACCGGGCAATGGAGGCGCGAGCGCAAAGTTTCCCGATCCATCTACCGCGGAAACCACCGCTCGATAGTAACCATCTGCGGCGGCAACTTGCTCGACACGCCAAGCCGCGTCGACCTCTACGAGACGAGCGCCGCATTCCCGCGAACGCTGTGCGATCACCGCTCGTGCTTCGGGGCGTTCGGCCGAACTGACAACCCAGGCGTTGGCCTTGATAATGCCCGCTTTTTCAGAGGCGATTTGTTCGATCGAATGGCCGAGATAGTCCTCATGATCGAAATCAATGGAGGTGATGATGGCAACTTCCGGTTCTACAACGTTGGTCGCGTCGAGTCGCCCGCCGAGTCCCACCTCGTAAACGGCAAAATCCACCTGGCTTGAAGCGAATGCGACAAAAGCGATGGCGGTGATGCACTCGAAATACGTCGGATGCGCGGCGAGTTTCCCCGCGGCCAGAAGCCCCTCGATCACCGATTGCACGCGGGTCCATGCGGCGGCGAAATCTTCGTCCGAGATTTCCTCATCCTGAATACGGATGCGTTCGTTGATGCGCTCCAAATGCGGGGAAGTGTACAGGCCCGTGCGACGGCCGGCCTTGCGCAGAATCGATTCAAGCATCGCCGCCGTTGATCCCTTACCGTTTGTGCCGGCGACGTGAACACATGGGCATGCGCGCTGAGGGTTGCCCAGGGCCTCCGCGAGCGTGCGGATATTGTCGAGTCCGAATTTCTGCACGCGGGCCTGCTGGGGCGCAGCCAGTTCACGCCCGAGCCCCATCAGTGTGCGCACCGATTCCTGATAGTTCATGCCGGATCGAGGAAGAAGCCGAGCGCCTGGGCAATGTAGGATTTCAGTTCCTTACGAGCCACTACCGCATCCAGGAATCCATGTTCGAGCAAGAATTCGGCGCGCTGAAAGCCGGCTGGTAATTTTTGCCGGATCGTTTGTTCGATCACTCGCGGCCCCGCCAGGCCGATCAGCGCTCCCGGCTCGGCGATATTCAGGTCGCCCAGCATCGCGTAGCTGGCGGTCACACCTCCCGTGGTCGGGTCCGTGAGGACCGAAATGAACGGAACGCGAGCATCGTCGAGTCTCGCGAGCGCCGCGCCCACTTTGGCAAGCTGCATCAGGCTGACGGCCCCCTCCATC
This sequence comes from Candidatus Acidiferrales bacterium, assembly GCA_030037435.1. GTDB lineage: Bacteria > Acidobacteriota > Terriglobia > Acidiferrales > UBA7541 > Palsa-295. The sequence goes on from JASHRI010000104.1 coordinate 12,824, forward strand.
ATCCGCGCGCCGCCAGAACAAGAAACGATCACCAATGGTTGCCGCTGTGCTACGGAGCGCTCGATGGCCCGCGCCACTTTTTCTCCAACCACTGCGCCCATCGTCCCACCGATGAAGCCAAATTCCATGGAACAGCAAATCACCGGCCGGCCGGCCAGCTTCCCTTCGACTGTCAGCAGGGCATCGTTGATTCCCAAGGTACTCTGCATGTCTTTCAGACGCTGCGCATAGGGTTTGGTGTCCGAAAAACCCAGAGGATCGCTCGAAGCGAGTTCGGCATCGTATTCAATCCATGAACCCTCATCGAGCAGCAGTTCAAGACGGCGGCGCGCGCCGAGGCGGAAATGATGCTCGCATTTTGGGCAGACTTCCCAGTTTGCTTCGAGGTCCTTTTTCCAGATTATGGCGCGGCAGGTGGTGCACTTCGTCCAAAGACCCTCGGTGCGCACGCGTCGAGCGTCCGCAGGAATCGGATTCTCAATCGGAGCTTTATCTCGTTTGAACCAAGTCATGGCGGAAATCTGTTCTCTTAGCTCATGTTGAAGGACACGCTTCGGACCAGCTTTTGGCGATCCTGCGTAACTAATAGTCGATACCGCGTTGCGCCAAAATGCCCTTCGTGTAGGGGTGCTTCACTTCCTTCATCTCCGTCACCAGGTCCGCTGCCTCCACAAGCTTTGGGTGTGCATTACGGCCCGTACAGATCACGTGTATCCGCTCAGGCCTCCGGGCCAGCGAATCCACAACGCGCTCGGCATCGAGCATCTTGTAACTGATCACGTAGTTGATCTCGTCGAGCACCACCAGATCGTATTTTTCACCGTAAATTTGTTCTCGGCCGAATTCCCAAGCCCGCTCGCACAGGCGAATGTCCTCCGGGTCCGTATCCGCGCCGCCGACCTTCACAAATCCGCGTCCCATCGGCCTTATCTCGAATCGTTCGTCGCCCAGCATCTTGGCGGCGTCCAATTCACCGTAGTGCCACGATCCTTTGATGAACTGCACGATCAGCACTCGCAAGCCCTGGCCTACGGCCCGAAAGGCAGTGCCGAGGGCGCACGTCGTCTTTCCTTTACCCGGACCGGTGTATACGATCAGCAGTCCTTTTCCTTCTGGCATTCGTTTGGCCCCGCGGAGATAGTTCTTCATAGTGGCTGCCGGCCCAGCAAACGTCAAGTATGGTGCCCGCATCGCCACTCAGTTGTATATCTAGCGCTTTCCGCCATTGCGCTGTGCACTGGGTAACCCAGCCTGCGTCCCGCCGTTGCAGTGTGGTAAAGTTGCGTGCCGATGCGCATCTTCGTTTTGGGAGCGGGTGGCACCGGCTCCCTGTTGGCTCACCTGCTCGAGCGCCAGGGACATACTGTCTGGTGCGGAGATCGCGACCCTCAACGCGCACGTCGCTTCCTGGGCAGGAATAGCACGATTCCGGTGGTCGAGGCGAATGCTAGGAATATCCGGTCCATTGTTCGCGCGGGCCGCGCCGCGCAACTGGTAGTCAACGCCTCGCCGGCTGTGTACAACAAAATTATCCTGCGAGCAGCGCTCCGGCTGCGCGCTCATTATCTCGATCTGAACTCGCACCTGACGCACCACCCCTTCCGCCCCGAGCAGTTCGGCTTTCGCAAGCAGTTCCTGGCAAAAAAACGCGCCGCCCTGATTTGCGCAGGCGTAGCCCCGGGATTGACGAATCTGCTGGCGCAGCGCGGCGCCGAAATGCTGGATTCCGTGGAGAGCATTCAGATTCGCCTCTTTGAGAGCACGGAAAGCAAGGACCCCATCTCAACCTGGTCTCCGGATGTAGCATACGACGCAGCGATTTCCCGTCCACGCGTCTATCGCAACCGGCGATTTTTGCTGGCTAAACGCTTCGACGAACGCGAGAAGTTCCGTTTTCCTGCTCCCATCGGCGAAGTTCCAGTCTATCTGGCGGCGCAGGACGAGGTGTGCATGCTTCCCTACGTGGTCCACGCACGCGACGTGGATGCCAAGATCGGCGGGAACGATTTTGAACGTTTGCGTCGTTGGTATCGCCGCGGAAGACTGAATCGTTCTGCGGGCATTGTTCGCAAGCGCTTCCCGGAGACACTCACGCCCCGGCGCGTGGCGAAGTTGATCCGTCAGGGTATACTCGAAAACGCCCGCTTTGCGGCCGCAGTGCTGGTGCGCGGCGCGAAGCGCGGCCAGCCCCTCCTAGTTCGATGGGACGTAGCCTTCCCGACGCTCTATCAAATTCGCCAGCGCGGTCTGATTTCGACTCCCATCTCTTATTCGACCGCGCATCTCGCTGCCTTGTTTGTGAAGCATTTCCCCCGAAAAAATGCCGGTGTCGTCGGACCAGAGGAGATGCCATCTGGCTCGCGTCGCGCGATTCTGGCCGAAGCGCGTTCCCGCGATTTCCGTTTTGCCCTCAAAATCACGCGTCTGAAAATGCGAGACGAAGACGAACTTGATCTCGTTGGTTGAAGGATCGCTTGCGGAGCTTGCTTCGTTGGTGATATGTGTCGGTTGCGTGTGAGGGCAAATAGGCCAAGTACCGGTTAGGAGATCCACAGTGCAGAAAGGCGTAAGGGGATCAGTGTGTTCATTGGTAGGCGCAGGGGTGTGGCTGGTTGCGGCGGTGTTGGCTGTTGCCGCTGCGGCGTTTGGCCAAAACCCGAGTACGCCGCCACCAAGCGGATTCCCGGTCGGGCCGAGGGCGCAGGTGCTTACGTTCACGTCCGACTCGACTTCGATCGAGCCGGGACAAAGCGTCACGCTGACGTGGGTGGCGGTGAACGCGGACCGAATCACGATCGACCCAGGCATCGGCATTGTGACGACGCGCGGCAGTCAGGCGGTGACGCCGGCGCGGACGACAACGTATACGATATCGGCCATCGGGCGAGGCGGAGCGGACAGTAAGTCGATAACTGTGACGGTAGCCGGCACAACGGCTGCACCTGAAACGCAGCAGCCGAGCGAGGCGAGCCAACCTATTCCCAGAATGGCCGACGGGAAGCCTGATCTTTCCGGCGTGTATATTGGCGGTTTTGACATTCGGCCGCAAGGGCCTGTGAGGCTAAAACCGGGTGCGGAAAAATACAAAGTTGGAGAGGATTACGGAGGTGATCTCGGAGAGCATTGTCTGCCACCCGGTGTGCCCGGAGCCACTCAGCAGCCCTATCCGTTGCAGATAGTCGAAACACCAAACCAGGTGGTGATACTCTATGAGGCGTACCACCTTTTCCGTGTAATTCCCACGGATGGGCGGCCTCATCCAAAGGATTTAGATCCAACTTGGATGGGAGACTCAGTGGGTCATTGGGAAGGCGACACGCTGGTGGTGGACGTTACGGGATTTAACGACAAAACGGCGGTCGACATTTACCGGCATACAACTGCCTACCATGTGATGGAACGCTATACCCGCACGGCATACGATCAGGTGCACTACGAAGCGACGATCGAGGATCCCAATGTGTTTGCGGCTCCGTTCAAGGACGCAGGGATCTTGCGACTCCATCCTGAGTGGCAGATTCAGGAATACATCTGCGAAGAGAACAATCACGACTATAAGCAACTCTTCGAGAAGTACAAGCAATAATCGCGTGCGCCAGGACGAAACATGATCATAACGGCGCGCTGCTGATGGAATCGACGGGGGAATTCGAATGAGAACGACGCTTATTGGCCTGGTAGTTGGGTTGTGGCTGCTGTCGGCCGCACCCTCTCCGGCGCATCACTCTGTATCCATGTACGATATGGCGAACCCGACGACAGTGACGGGCGTGGTGGAGCGAGTCGATTGGACCAATCCGCACGCCTACATTTACGTCAAGGTTAGCACGGTAGCAGGAGGGGCGGCGAAAAGTGGTGCCGGAGAGGAATGGGCGGTCGAAATCGACAGTCCCAACTTCCTGAAACACAATGGCTGGACCAGCACGACGCTGAAGCCTGGTGACACGGCCACTTTTACTGGCGGCCGAGCCAAGGACGAGGCGCGCACCATGCGCTGCACCACGGTGAAGCTGTCGAGTGGCTTGGTGCTGCGGTCGTAGTTCGCATCGCCCATAGAGTAGAGAAAAGGCCGGCGGAGGACGCCTATTCTCCATTTTCTTCAATACCTGGAAGGCACTTATATAGGTTCGACGGTACGGAATTCAGACTGGCTATTTCCCTTCATAGAATCTATCCACATGCTGGGCATCGTCGCACTAGTCGGTACCAGCATGCTGCTTGACCTGCGGCTTCTCAACCGTGGATTTCTGCGAGAACAATCGGCCTTACAAGTTACATCCCGTCTTCTACCGGTGATGTGGGGCAGTTTCGCAATCATGTTTGTTACCGGCACGCTTATGTTTGTCTCTGAAGCGACGCGGTGCTACGAGAGCACATCTTTCCGCGTCAAGATGACGCTGCTGGTGGTGGTGGGCTTGAATGCGCTCGTATTTCACTTCGCGGCCTATCGCAAGATCGACCGATGGGAAACGGCGCCTGTAACTCCACATTCCGCGCGTACAGCGGCGTGGGTCTCGATGACTCTGTGGGTCTGCATCGTGGTGGCCGGGCGAGGAATCGCGTACTGGTAGAAGGCGCTTAACGACGGCTGCACATCAAGGAGTCGCGCAATGCGGAAAGGCCGGCGGGAACGATGGTGCCTGGTGCTGTGTGCTGTGTTATTTTTGACCGCCACGTTAGCGTTTTCGCGTAGCGCATTCGCCCAAACCGGCGGACCACCGAAACCCGGCGAGAAGGCTGTGTTCAGCTGGCTTGAAAACACCTACATCGGCACCAACGTAAAAAATTCGAACTGGTTGTTTCCGGTAATTGAGTCCGTGCACGTGCTGGGGATTGTCCTCCTGGTCGGATCGAGTGCGCTGCTCGATCTGCGTTTGCTCAACCGAGGTTTTTTGCGCGAGCAGCCGACGTCGCTGGTGGCGTCGCGACTTTTGCCAATTATGTGGGCAAGCTTTGGGGTGATGGTTGTCACTGGCGCGCTGATGTTCACCTCGGAAGCGTGGCAGTGTTACACGAGTTGGGCGTTTCGCATCAAGATGGGGCTGCTGCTGGCGGTGGGGCTGAACGTGCTGATCTTCTATTTTGTGGCATATCGGAAAATCGGCAAATGGGAATCCGCCACGGTGGCGCCTGCGTCCGCGCGAACAGCGGCGTGGGTTTCTCTGATCCTCTGGATTCTTATCGTCTTCGCGGGTCGGGGGATCGCGTACTTCTGAAGCTCACTTTTCGGCAACGGCTGGCGCCGCGTTGCCCCATTTTCCGGTAAAAACAAAAGAGGAGATCGGCTTGCGTTCCCGCTTTCCGAGTTCGCGCGCTCGCAACTGATCGGATAGCGATGCCGGATCACCGGGATAGCCCAGCGCGATGCCGGCGACGGCCTCGAAATTCTCGGGAATGCCAAAAATCTCGCGTGCCTTATCTGGCAGAATGCCTGCCATCTGGTGAACCTGCAAGCCGAGAGCGGCAGCTTGCAGGGCTAAATTGGCCGAGGCTTGCCCGACGTCGTGGAAGGCGTGGCGATTGGGTTCGCCATTGTGCGTGAATTTCAATCCAGCCACGCTCAGCGCCACAACGGGCGCATTCTTGGCCCACGATTGATTAAATTCAACGAATGAATCTAGGACGCGCTTGAAATTCTCGGGGTCGTCCCTGGTGGCAACGATGTAATACCACGGCTGCGCATTGTAGGAAGATGCGGACCAGCGGGCGGCTTCAAATAAAGTTCGCAGCTTATCCGGTTCTACAGGACGGCTATCAAATGCGCGCGGACTCCAGCGATGCGCCAGGATGTCGTGAATCGGTACAGCAGACGGAGCGGGATTCTTGCGGTCGGCCATCTTGCTTTTACTCCTCCTTTAAATTTTGCGCGGCCATTATGGGCCCGATGCACGCCGAGGGTCGAGCGATTCCGCGAGCGCGCGGAGCGATCGCCCACGCGAATGAAATCGAGATTGGCCTTAAGCCAAATCGAACGCAAGCACCTCCGCCGGCTCAATGGCGCGGACGCGAATTTCCGTCTCGCCAGAGATCGCCGCACGGTCGCCTGCCCGCAGCGCGGTATCGTTTAGTTTGACGGCGCCGCGCGCGACCTGCACCCAAGCATGGCGACCGGAGACGAGAGCATGCATGGCTTCGGCGCCTTGGTCGAGGCGCGCAATGTGCAAGTCCGCATCCTGGTGGATAGTGACTGGCGCCTTGGCTCCCGCCACGTGCCCGAACTGGTTGCGTAACTCCGCATCCTGAAACGCGAGCTGTTCGTAACCTGGATCGAGAGCTTTGCGCTCGGGCAGAAGCCAAATCTGCAGCAGGTGCACAGGCTCCTTCGGCGAAGGATTAAATTCGCTGTGCATCACGCCGCGGCCCGCCGTCATGTGCTGAAGCTCACCGGGACGAATGACGCCGCTGCCACCGCTACTATCGCGATGCTCGAGCCTGCCTTCGAGAATCCAGGTGAGAATCTCCATGTCGCGGTGCGGATGCATCGGGAAACCCTGGGCCGGAGCGATCACATCCTCGTTCATAACTCGCAACGATCGAAATTGGACGTGATTTGGATCGTAGTAGCGATCGAACGAAAACATGAAGCGAGAGTCCAACCAGGATAGCTGGTTGTGACCGCGCTCCTCCGACGGTCGAACGTTAATCACGTTGGCTACCCCCCTCTGGAAGCATGTTGGATGCGGAACGCTCTGCGAAAGATTCGAGGACGCTTCTCAGGGCTTCTGGGTGGGGCGCAAAAGCACTTCGCTGACAAAGCTTTGCGGCGCTTGCGTTACGATCATAGCCACCGTGTGGGCCACGTCGTCCGGCTGAAGCATTTTGGACGTATCGCGCCCCGTGTGCGGAGAAAAATCCGTCGCTACGGAACCAGGGCAGACTGCGCTTACCCGAATGCCATAAGGCCGCAAATCTTCGGCCATGCACTGCGTAAGTCCCATCAAGCCCCATTTCGAGGCGCAATAGACGGCCCCGCCGGCGAACGCGTTCTTACCCGCAAGCGATGAGATATTGATGATGTGGCCCGCACGACGCTGAATCATTGCTGGCGCAATTGCCTTGCTCAGCAGGAACACGGCTTTCAGATTGGTGTCTAATACCTCGTCCCAACTTGCTTCGGCGGCTTCATGCACGGGAGCGAAGTAGCCGACTCCGGCGTTGTTCACTAGAATGTCGACCGGGCCGAGTGCGTGTTCCGTTTTTTTGGCGAGGGAAGAAATATCGCCGGGGCGCGTCATGTCCGCCGGGACCGCGCATACCTGCGCTCCATCGCGACTTAGATCACCGGCGACGCTGTCGAGCCTGGCGGAGTCGCGCGCGCATATTCCAACCTTCGCTCCCATTGCCGCCAGGAGCCTCGCGATGGACAACCCGATGCCACGGCTCGCGCCTGTAACCAACGCAACCTTGCCTTCGAGCGCTTGTGTGACGCTCACGGAGCCTCCTTGACAGGCGACATGAAAACCTTTTCCACCATCTCATTATCCAGATGTGAAGGTCAAGGAAGCCGCGGCGAACGCAGGACCAAACGCATTCAGGGTTTTGGACTTGCACGGTTTGGAGGGTTTCCCTATAATCCCGTCGATTTACTTAGGCTTTGTACCTACAGGGTGTGATCCTGATTCGGGCCGTCCGTCCGAAAAAAGCAGCTAGCGCAGGAGGCTGGATTGACAATGCGAACGTATCTGAATCGAACCGCGATTATTCTGGCTGCTCTCGTGCTGACGTCCCTATGTGCGCAGCCGGCTAGCGCTCAGGCCGCGCAACAGGGCCAGCAACCCTCATACACGATGCCGGAATACAACGGCTTCCAGGCGTGCCAGTCGGAAAAAGATCCGACGTCGAAAGTGAAGTGCCTGGACGACTTCGTAGCGCAGTTCCCCAATTCGACTTTGATGCAGCATGTCGACGAAATCTACTATCAGACGTACTACCAGCTGAAAAACTACGCGAAGTCGATCGAGTACGCAGATAAACTGATCGCGTTGGGCGACAAGGCCGATCTGGCGCGGCGCGTTTCAGCGAGCCAGGCGCGTGTCCAACTGTTCCCCTACGCCTTCGATGCGAAGGCCGCCGACGCACAGGATCAATTGACGAAAGAACGCGACGCGGCGCTGCAAGGGGCGAAGTTGCTGCAGACCTATAAGGCGGCGCCCGAGTCGAAGCTGACGGATCAACAGTACAAGGCCGGATTGTCACTCTTTTACGCTTCCGCCGGCTGGGCCAATTTGCAACTGAAAGACAATGCCGGTGCCGTGGAGGCATTCAAGAACGCGTTGGCGAACAATCCGAACGACGGGGTAACG
>JASHRI010000105.1 GCA_030037435.1 Candidatus Acidiferrales bacterium
TACCGAGAGGCCTGCCGCGAGTGCGGATGCCGACGTCTGCGCGCGCAGCATCGCCGGCAGCGCGTTGCTGGGACGCGTGGAGGAGCAAGCCGCAACCAGGTCGGAGTATGCCTGGTGCAGTTCGTCCGCGGTGCGTTGCAAGGGGGCCAGGTTGTCGCGCAAGGCTCGAGACACTGCCTCTTCGAGCGCGCGCTCGAGTGACTTCTCGCGTTCGGCCACGGGGTTCACTACCTCTTGGCGATTATGGAAACGGGTGCAAGGGGTGTCAACTGACATTCCTTTCGCACGTTCCTGAGTATATGCAGGCAGAAACGGGCGCTGCCCCGGTTCGGTACGCTGCGACTGCGGTCAGGTTTTCCTTGCCTTCCAGCGGGAGGCTTCGTATCTTCACCACTTCGAGCCAAATGGCTCGCGGCCCTACCTCACACTTGGACGAAAATCGTATGCATCAAGGAAGCGCACGGGCCATGCTCACGGCCGATCAGATTCGCGAACTGCTGAAGTTGCGTCCCCTGCCCATCGAAGGCGGCTATTTTGCCGAGACGTATCGGTCGGCGCACAACATTCCCCGGACGGCGCTGCCCTCGGATTATCCCGATGAGCGCGCGATGTCTACCGCCATCTACTATCTTTTGACCCCGGACACGTTTTCCGCCATGCACCGCCTGCGGGGCGACGAGACCTACCACTTTTACCTCGGCGATCCCGTGGAAATGCTCGAACTCAAGCCAGACGGCAACGGCGAAGCAATTCTGCTGGGCCGCGAAATTACCTCGGGCATGCGCTTGCAACATACCGTGCGCGGAGGCTTCTGGCAGGGCTCGCGTCTCGCTCCCGGTGGAAAGTACGCGCTGATGGGCACCACGATGTCACCGGGCTTCGATCAGGCCGATTACGAGGGAGGCAGCCGCGAGAAATTGAGCGCACTCTACCCTCCCTATGCCGCGCTGGTGAGTTTGCTTACCCGCTGACCTTTCCTATAAAAGTCTATCAGTATGTGTCAGCCCAGGCAGCAAGTAGCATGAACACGTTGACCAACACGCTTGCCACCAGCGCAGACCATACAAGCAGCTTCGCGCGGGCGGGAATGCGACCCCGATGCCTGCGCCTCACAAGTGTCACGAGACTGGCGACATTCGTGAACGGCGCGACGAAGATGAACCACGCGAAAAACAAGTCCGCGATACTCCAGTGTGGCCAGAATGAAAGCGGACGGCCATTTGGGAATGAGAAGAGAAAGAGCACGAAGCCAAGCAGCGAAGGTAGGCACCATGCAAATACGGGCCAGACATTGGCTCGGTCAAAGGATATTTCAGACGTAGCCACCGTCACACCACGCCAGCGCAGTTTTCAAATGACCCCGAAATTCTGATCGATAAATCGAGTTTAAGCAAATTCCAAGCGAGTTCTTTCTTCGATGCTGGACTAACACGTCGCCGAGATGAGTTGCGCCGTGGGGATCACGCGGACGTGGGCGAAACGGGCCGGATTCAGCTGAAATGCTATAATTGAACTACCTCGGGGGCGACACGGTTTCGACGGAAGCTGTCGCGGCCTGAAGGCATGCCGGGCGTCACCTGCCCGCAATCGGGTGAACCAAAACAACTGGCAATTCCCAGTTGGCTCTCGCTGCCTAACCAAAAGTAGGTAGCGCGTCTCCTCCGGCGTCGCCTGCGCGTTGGAGATGAGGCGTCATACAGTAGGCTGGCCGTCGCGTTTCGGTCCGTAACGCGGCGGCGAGATCATCGGACTAGTCGGCGGCGCGTCTTGCCCGCTCTGAGCTCCTCCGGCGAAACCATCGGAACGGGATAAGCATGTAGTCTTCGGGTGGCAAGGCTTCTCGGACGGGGGTTCGACTCCCCCCGCCTCCAAAATTTTGCACAGCAAAATTTTGTCCTGAGCGAGGCCATGATCTTGACCGCTGAAGGAGCACCACAGCCTCGTCGGGTTTTACGACCGAATCGAAAGATTAGCTGAAGGCACGCGCTACTATATTTTTGAGGCGAGATCGGCTAATTCTTCATTCAATCGTTGCCGTTCTTCGTAGTTTCTTCCGTACTGCTCTAGTGTAGCCAGTGAGATTGTCACCGGCTGTGATGCGCTCGGATCGATTAGTCTCCTGTCGTGCGCCATTAGTTCATCGAGCCTGTTGCATATACGCTCGAGTCGCTCCCCCATCGTCTCCGTCACTGGTCGAATCCTCCCAGGCGCATTGTACGGTTGAGTTAAGACGTCGCCAAGCAAAACGAGGCGAAAACCCGCGTTCCACTTCAGTAGTGTGTCACTTTTAGCGTTCGATGCCACCTCTGCTCCGGTGATTTGACATAAAATCGGTGGTTTGAAGTAGGTGAGTTATCCGGCGCCGCCGCCTTCGAAATTTCGCAGCGCATAATTTTGTCCTGAGCGAGGCCAGGTGTTGCCCGAGCCGAAGGGCACAACTTCGGGAATTCAATTTATGCGGAAGACTATGTTGTGCTCGGGATTCCTCTCGGCCAGCCTCTTCTTGCGGGAGCAAGCCATGAGGTCGTGAGCGGTGAGAGGTAGTGTTTTGTCAGCGGTCTAACTTCTTCTCCAGCTCGCGCATCAGTTTTTCGCGCGACCTGAGGACTTCGGGAAGTGCAGCCTCGAGAACGGCCAATTTCTCCTTGCCGTTGGGGAGATCCCACTGGAACGGCGCGCTTAGCCGCTGGAACAAGGCCATTAGTTCGTCGTGAAGCGGAGCGGAGATCAACGGCTTCAACGACATTAGATGAAGTTCAGCTTTGGCATGATTGTCTTTGGCCTTCTGTTCGTATTGGCCCCAACGTAAGGTCACCTGCTCCTGGTTGAATTTCTGGAACGGTTGCAGCAGCGCCTGTTTTCGTTGTTCCAGCTCGGCGATAGTAAGTTGCGGGCCGCCTTGCTGACGGACGATCTGGTCTGCCTGCGCGGTTAATTGATTCAGTGTCGCGAGGAGCGTCGCGAGAGTGCTCGTCAGGTAGTACATTTCGGTCTTGGCGGCAAAATATGCTTCCATGAGGCCTACGCTGGAGAAATGAATTTGGTTGGCCTGATAGCGTTTGAACTCCCAGTCTTCGGCCATCTTCTGCTTGCGTGTATCCCACCACGCATTGAATGCGATCGTCACTACCGCGGCTACTAGGCCGCCCCCGACAATACCCAAAAAAGCTTCGGTAGCAGGAGACATGTTATGGCAATTGCACAGCCCCTTCAGTATTCCTCCACGAGTGAGTCTTTTGGTGCGATGGTGATTGTGCCACCACAGAGCAGGTAGCATTCCCGCGAGGCGTCTTGATAGATTTTCCGAAGCGGGAGGCCATTATAGGGATTCGGCTTCCCCACTTCTGCGACCATGAGTTCGCCATCGTGGATAAACGACAATTTTCGTATCTTGCGCTTCGTGATATGCGCTCCCATCTCCTTACTGATCCACTCGTAATCCGATCGCCAGACCTCGGCCTCGTTCACGTGGCGCTCCCTTTAGAAGCAAGAATAGCATTAGGCGAACAAAAAGCAAAGCTATTTCGAATTCCCAATGCCGTGGTGGTGCACGGCTTGAAGTGCTACTGTTACAGCGAAGCGGCTGGGCAGGAGGCAAATCATGTCGATTCGACCGATCAAGCGGCTCGTCCAATCGAAACCCACACTTGAGGGTGCCGGGGTGCATCTGCGCCGGGCATTCGGCTTCGGAAACACCTCCGATTTCGATCCCTTCCTTCTGCTCGACGATTTTCGCAACGACGTCCCGCAGGATTATCTGGCGGGATTTCCCTGGCATCCTCATCGCGGCATCGAAACGATCACGTACGTGCTGGCCGGGACTGTGGAACACGGCGACAGCATGGGCCATCAGGGAACGATTGGCGCCGGCGACTTGCAATGGATGACGGCGGGAAGCGGGATCATCCACCAGGAAATGCCAAAGGGAGATCGTGCGGGCCGCATGCATGGATTTCAGTTGTGGGCGAACTTGCCCGCGTCGCTGAAGATGACTTCGCCTCGCTACCAGGAGGTGAAGGCGACTGATATTGCGCAGGTGAAGGATGACGACGGCACAGAAGTTCGCATCGTCTGCGGAACTTTTTGGGGCAAAAAGGGACCGATCGACGGAATCGCGTCCGATCCGATTTACCTTGACGTGACGGTGCCGCCCGGCCAAAAGAAAAGTCTGCCGGTGGAGACTACGCGCCACGCCTTCGCGTACGTCTTTGCGGGCGCGGGCAAATTCTGTAATGCATCGGCCCCGCTTGCGGTGCCAACCGAGCCGGTCGGCTGGCTGGATACCACGCCCCCTGCGGATGCGGAAAATCGCTCGCTGTTGCTTTTCGATCGAGGCGACGAGGTGATGGTGCAGGCCGGCGAAGACGGAATCCGGTTCCTGCTGGTATCCGGCAAGCCGCTCGAAGAGCCAGTAGCCTGGTACGGTCCGATCGTGATGAACACACAGGCTCAGCTACAGAAGGCATTTACCGAGCTCAGCGAAGGCACGTTTCTGAAGGAAGGCAAATCGAAGTAGAGTGGCGTCGTCACCTTGCAGTGGAACGCCGCTGCGATTGATTTTGTGACGGACTGCGCGGCGCGATATAGTGGTTGCGGGAGTCGAGGAGGGCGCGATGTTCGAATCGGGCGTGAAAGCGGAGCAATCCCGGCGAACGATCGGGAGACGAGTTTTCATGGGCGCATGCGCCGTTGGAGCTGCCGGAGTGATTCTATGGCGCTACGACAAACCGGCGCCCGCTCTGGCAGGGCCAGCCGCGGCTGGTCAGCCCAAGATGGTGAAGATCGTGGAATTCACGAACGATGGCCAGCGAACGGGTGTTGAATTGGTGCCAATGATTCAAAAATCCGACGCGGAATGGAAGAGGCTGCTGCCTGCCGATTCCTATGAGGTGGCGCGCCACGCTGCCACCGAAAGGCCCTTCAGCGGGGCACTGCTGAACGAGCACGACAAAGGCGTGTTCCGCTGCAT
>JASHRI010000106.1 GCA_030037435.1 Candidatus Acidiferrales bacterium
TCATCCGGCCCGTTCGGATCTTCGGGATACGTCTTCGAATACGCCGGCACCGCGTATCCAGCCTTCACGCGCCCCCAGCCCGTGTCGTACGGCGCGTAGAAAAGCACGTTGTAGTTCAGCACTCCGATTTTCCAGATTCCGTCCTCGCGAAAATACGTGTTCTCGTAGACGCCGCCCTCCCAGAACGCCGGAAAAATCTGCGGCACGCTCTCATGGCTCCCGCCCTGCATAAAACAGCGAAATCGCGCCTTCGCCGACGCGCGATCCGGGGCCACGTCGATCACATCTTGCATCGTCAAATGTTCGAGCAGCAGCCCGCGCGTCGGTCCGTTCCCCCCGCCCGCAAACGTCTGCGCCAGCCTGCCGCAGTAAAGCCGCCGCACGCCCGCTTTGCCTTTGAACACTCCGCCGAGAAAATAGGTCTCGCCGCGCTCCGAAAACAGATCCACGGCCTCTTCGTACATGCACTTATCGATGAAATATCCGTAGGTATGCTGCAGCTTCCGAATCGCCAGCGTGTCCTCGACGATTCCCAGTTGCTGCGAAAGCTGTTCCACACGCCGTTCGAGCGCCTGAATTTTTTCATCCGCGGTCATGGCCACACCCTCGCCTCCCCTGATTTCGTGCCGTGCATTCTTGCCAACTTTCGCGGAATTATCAACTTTCCAGCGAGGGCAAGGGTGCGCTTCGGCTGGTCAGGCTGGGGGCATTGAAAATAGCCGCTCGCCAGCCAGGGCTTCAGGGGCGTTGAAAGGAAGAGCTGTTCGTCAGGGCACGGCTTCAGCCGTGCCGAAAGGAGGTCAAAATATCAGGTGTTTTAACCCCTGAGGTGGGTCACCTGCTACGCTTCGCTCACAAATTTCGTCACCAGGCACGCGTCCAATCCCTCGATGCCTTCTTCCGAGCCGTGCCCGCTTTCCTTCACGCCGCCAAACGGTGATTCCGGCACCGAAATCGCAAAGGTATTGACGCCCACCATGCCCGCTTCGAGCACTTCGCCCAGCAGCTTCGCGCGGTGTGCCGAGCCGGTGAACGCAAACGCCGCGAGCCCATACGGCAACCGGTTCGCCTGCTCGATCACGCTGTCGAAATCTGAAAACGAATTGATCACCGCCACGGGACCAAACGGCTCCTCATTCATGATCCGCGCCTTGTTCGGCACGTCCGCCAATACCGTCGGCGCATAAAAATAGCCGGGACTTCGCAGTCTTGTCCCGCCCGCCTTCACGTGCGCGCCGCACTGCCGCGCGTCCTGGATCAACCCTTCGATCGCCGCCAGCCGCCGCGCGTGCACCAGAGGGCCCATCTGATTTTTCTCGTCCAGCCCATCGCCCACGGGCAAAGCCTTCGCGCGCGCCACGAAGCCTTCCACGAACTCGTTGTAAATTTTTTCGTGCACGTAAAATCGCGTGGGCGACACGCACACCTGCCCCGCGTTCCTATATTTCGCGCCCACCGACGCGTCCAGCACCTGCTCAACGTTCACATCGTCAAACACCAGTACCGGCGCATGTCCGCCCAGCTCCATCGTCGTGCGCTTCATTCCCTCGGCCGCCAGCTTCATCAAATGCTTTCCCACGGGAATCGACCCGGTAAACGAAATCTTGCGGATAATTGGTGACGCCAGCAGGTGCGTCGAAATCTCCGCCGGCGTTCCGAATACGATCGACAGCACGTCCTTCGGCAGCCCCGCCTCCATCAGGCATCGCGCCACGGCTAGTGCCGACGCTGGCGTCTCTTCCGCCGGCTTCAAAATGCACGAGCATCCCGCTCCCAGCGCCGCGCCGATCTTCCGTGCCGGATTTCCCAGCGGGAAATTCCACGGCGCAAACGCCGCCACCGGCCCCACCGGCTCTTTGATCACCGCCAGCCGCGTCCCCGGAGCCCGCTGAGGCAGCACTCGCCCGTACGCGCGCCGTCCTTCTTCCGCGTACCATTCGAAGATGTTTGCGGACATCATCGTTTCGATCCGCGTCTCGCCGATCCTCTTGCCCGATTCGATCGTCGCGATGCGCGCAATTTCCTCCTGGCGCGCGCGCATGAGTTCCGCCGCTTTCTTCAAAATCTTTCCGCGCTGATCGGGAAACACGGCGCGCCACTGCTTAAATCCGCGCTCGGCCGCCGCCAGCGCACGGTCCAGATCGGCCGTCGTCGCGTGCGGCAACTGCCCAATCGTTTCTTCCGTCGCTGGATTGATCACCGGAGACGTTTTTCGATCACCCGCCTCCACCCATTCGCCCGCGATAATCAGTCCCAGATCAGCGTATGCCGTCGTTGTCGCCACTTGCGTTGCCATTTGCGCACTCCTCTTTTTCTCGTCCCCACAGCATATTTTCACTTGTTCGTGCAGGCGTCAAGGAAAGGACACCGCGGAGCAACCACGCATGTGCAGGTCACCAAACGCTTACCATTTCGATTATGTGTAATACTATACGGCCCGATTCCCAATACGGGGTAGTTTCATGCGCACAAAGTCAGTCACCGACCTTGCGAGAGCGATCGACAGCCATCTCAAACGGGCTGGGGTCAGCCCGCCAGGTGTCAGGACGCTGATCCAGTTTTTCGAGGTGATTTATTTTGCCAGCCTAAAAACTGAAGAAGGCAAGCCCCTCCAGCTGAGGATTGCCCTAGTGGATCCAAGTAACCCAGACCCAATGAGGCCACCCCGTCCCCGTCCGTACCGGTGGCAAATCATCAGGATCAATCAACATCTGCCTTTCACGGTACCCAATCTGGTGAAGCTATCAAAGGCAGCCGATCCGTGGAGTTCATGCCTCGCCGTTTACTTTGACAAGGACGGGACGTTCTTCATCTGGGGCTTGGTCGACCAGACGGTACACTTCAGCACAATGCTAGTGCGCGAAACAGAATCCGGCTACGCTCCCCCCGGGTTATTTCACGTACTGACGACGGGTACAGCGGATCTAACGGTGTACCGAGAACATGGATTTGTCGCACGGCTCGCACAGGACAGCCTACTCACAAGACAAAGCAACGTCTTCTGGTCAGGCCCGGTTAGCGATCGCCTCTGCCCGGGCGTGGAAGAATATCTGGCCGCTGTGCTTGCGCGTTTCGGGACAGGTCGACCGGAAGACTGGGACTCTTGGGTACCCTCCCTAGCTGAAAGCTGGATTTCTACACTTTGTCGAATACTTATAGGGATACAGAGATATCGCCACGGTGGAGCTTTGTTGATCGCTCAATCTAATTCCGGCCTAAACATAAAATACCGGATCAATTACACACGCCTTCCTAAGGCCTTGATTAACCAGGCAGTCGCGAACATCAACAGTCGCCGGTGGAGGGCTGAAATTGGCGAATATCTCGACAAATCGCGCAAAAACGTACCCGCCAGTCTTTACCTCGATGAGGTGATCTCTGAATCAGAGGAAGAGGATTATCAGGACGAGATTACTGGTTCTGTTCGCTTTATTGCCTCACTCTCTTGCATTGACGGCCTCATCCTGGCGAGGCCAGACCTTTCTGTTAGGGGTTTCGGCGTGGAGATCAGAACGAAAAACGATGTAGCCGACGTTTACCTCGCCCCCAGGCCAAAGCCGACAACCACGGCATTACGCAAATTGGATCCAAATCACTTTGGCACACGTCACAGATCAATGATGCGCCATTGCATGGCTCATAAGAATGCTCTTGGATTTGTGGTTTCACAGGATGGAGAGATACGCGCTATGACACGAATCGAAGGGCGGATCGTTATGTGGGAGAATCTGCAGGTACTCTCGTTATGGGACGACGACTTCGAAACAAGATATCGCTTCGGCCCAGGAGGAGATCTAAGAGATCTCTTGAAATCCTTGCACGCAAAGATCCTGGGCTGAACAGGCTTCGTAGAAGCATTTCGTACAAATGGGCCTCGATCGCGTACAACCCGAGTTCGAGAAGGTGCCGATCCGCCCAGCCTACCGCGCGCTGATCTGCCACGACACGCCGAACCGGACGTGAAGAAAAGATAAAATCCCTCTCGAGCCTGCTGAGGTTCGATTGATTAGCAAACGGCAAAGAGTCGATCAGTTCTTGAGCGAATTCAGCCGGTGGGCCGCGAGCCAGCCGGACATTCTGGCCACCGCCTTGGTTGGCTCATACGCCCGAAATCAGGCCACTGGCGCCTCGGACGTAGACTTGGTGATCCTAGCCAAGGCGCCGAAAATATATCTCCAGGATACAAGCTGGGCGCAACAGTTTGGAACGATCAGCCGCCAGCAAATCGAGAGCTATGGCAAGGTCACTTCCTTGCGTGTTTGGTATTCGGGCAGTCACGAAGTCGAATATGGTTTTACCGACGAAAAGTGGTCCCGGCTGCCCCTCGACGAAGGCACCAAGAAGGTCATTTCTGATGGCATGCAAGTTCTCTCGGAACGCGGGTCCATATTAACTCGGCTGAAGAGGCCGAAGCGCTAAGCTCTTCAGCCCCGTCCTTCAAGCCCGTAGTTACACACGACAGCACGAAACTGGACTGACGCGTCGCACGCCCATACACTTCCACAGGACGGCCGAAGAACTGAGAGCTGCTCTGCTTTCGGGCGAACTTTTTTTCTATTGCGTGCTGGGCTGGCTGGCTGCGCCCTCCTCGAGTAACACTCGTATCGAATTCAATAGCGTAGCTGTGCCCGCCGATTTTGAGAGGACTAAATCAACTCCAGAGGCTTTTGCCAAGCCGCTGTGAACGCTATTTTCATAAAACGTGAAAAGAACGATTCGAATTTCTGGGAACATCTTCCTGATTGCCAGCGCTGCCTCCACACCGTTCATCTTCGGCATCGCAACGTCCATAAGGATCATATCGGGGCGGAGTTCCGTCGCTTTAGCGATGGCTTCCAATCCATCCGTGGCTTCGCCGCTAATTTCGAGTCGCATGCTCATACCGAGGAAAATGCGCAGCGCCGACCGAACGTACCTGTTGTCGTCTACGATCAGGACCTTGCTCATGTGGGTGGGGAGAGCGTAATGGTCGTGCCCAATTCGGTCAATCAGGCCTCTCACTTAGTACTACCAGGCAAGTAAGCGCGATTGCCGCCAGTCTCAATCTGCGACGGATTGACCTTTGTGGGACACCTCTCAACCGCTCTAATCGGCTCTGTCGCCGGTTAGATCACTCGTTGTAGAGTGCCTCGAACATCTTTAGCGTGGAAAGGACAGCATCCGTGCGAACAACAAGTCCAGAGGGGCGTATCACGCGACGGGGTTTCCTCGAATGCGCATCAGCGGCCTTAGCAAGTGTGGGGATCGCCAAAAACGCGAACGCTGCAGAGTCCCTGCTCAGTGCCAAGCGTGAGCCGGATAGCGCGACACCTGGCTCACAGCCAGTGGCCGGAAAGATTGCTCTCGAAGAGCATTTTGTCCTTGCCGAAAACGTCGAGACAAGTTACGCGGCTCGGGATGTTCGCCCTGATGCTCGGCAAAAAATCGTCGACCTCGGCAGTGGACGCATCGCAGAGATGGATCGCGGCGGCCTCGACATCTGTATTCTTTCGTTGACTGCGCCTGGAGTCCAAGGCATTCCCCGGGCCAAGGAAGCCATCGCCCAAGCGCGGCGCACCAATGACTACCTGGCCGAGAACATCGCCAAGAATCCCAAGCGCCTGAAGGGTTTTGCCACGCTGCCATTACAGGATCCAGACGCCGCCGCTCAGGAGTTGAGGCGTTGCGTTAAAGACCTGCACTTCTGCGGCGCCCTGGTCAATGGATTCTCGCAAGTCGCTGACGCGAATTCAGCCGTTTACTATGATTTGCCGCAATATCGTCCGTTCTGGGCCACCGTCCAGGAGCTGGATGTGCCGTTTTATCTGCATCCTCGCGACGCATTCTCAATCGGGCAGCCATGTTATGAAGGATATTCTTGGCTCGCCGGCTCGCCCTGGGGATTTTCGGCTGAAACATCCATTCACGCGCTCCGCCTGATGTCCAGCGGCCTATTCGACGAGTACCCCAAACTCAAAGTCATTCTCGGACATTTGGGTGAAGGACTAACGTTCGGAATTTGGCGCGTGGACCATCGCATAGCCAGAGGGAGCGGCACCCCCAAAGCAAAGCTGCCAATGAGCCACTACTTGCGGGAGAATTTCTATATCACCACCAGCGGGAACTTTCGCACTCAGGCCCTAACGAACGTAATTCTTGAAGTCGGTGCTGATCGTATCCTTTACTCCGTCGATTATCCGTACGAGGACGTGGTCGAAGCGAAAGACTGGTTTGACGGCGCTGCCATCAGCGACTCCGACCGCTTGAAAATCGCCCGCACCAACGCCGAAAACTTATTCCGCTTCTAGCGCAATCTCTG
>JASHRI010000107.1 GCA_030037435.1 Candidatus Acidiferrales bacterium
GCTGGTGTATTCACAGAGGCAAACGTCGGTGAACACGAGAAGGTTGAGTTTGGCCTTTCGGATTGCTTCGATCGAGCGCTGCACGGCGCCGTCAGCTGCATAGGCTTCCGAGCCGGTTTCGTCCTTCTTCTCAGGCAAGCCGAAAAGAATTACCGCCGAAATGCCGAGATCGGCGACTCCGCGGCATTCCTCGACGACTTGATCCGGCGATTGCCGAAAAACTCCCGGCATTGAAGTGACTTCCACTCGGACGCCGTGGCCGGGACAAGCAAACATTGGGTAGACCAGGCCGCTCGTGGAAAGCTGCGTTTCGCGGACCATGTTCCGTAGAGCTTCGGAGCGGCGCAGCCGGCGCGGACGATGGATTGGATAGCTCACGCGTGCCTCGCTTCGACGGAGCTGTGAGGGTGAGAGCGCCGGTAATAATCCACGATGGATTCGGCAATGGCTTCGGCACCGGAAGGGGCCATGTCGCTTGCTTCGATGGCCAGGCGAGCGCCGGAGTCACGGACCGCCTTCGCAGTGGTTGGGCCGAAAGCGGCGAACTGAATCCCATGCGAGAGAGCCGCGAGCTTCGCCGAGCCAATCGAACTTGCAAGATTGTGGAATGCAGAAGGGCTGGCAAAGAAAATCAGGTCGGCTTCGCCGCGGCGGATGCAGCCGAGGACTTCGCTGTCCATGGATTGCGGAGCGATCGTTCGGTACGCAATCACTTCCGTGACCTGCGCTCCGGCGGCGCGCAGCGCATTGCGGACCCGATCGTCGCCCAGATTGCTGCGTGGCAGCAAGACGTTGCGACCAACGAGCGAATCTCGAAGTTCATCCACGAGCGATTCGCCGGTATGACTTTTTGCGACGTAGTTCACGTCCAAGCCCTCTTGCGCGGCCGCTTCCGCAGTGGCCGGACCGACGGCAGCAACAACCCGACCGGGCAAATGGAATGCTTTGTACTGAATGCCCAGCTCACGGCAGCGCGATAGAACATATCGTACGGCATTTTGGCTGAGAAATAGAATCGTGCCGAATCGGTCGAGATGGTGCAACGCGTCGTCGAGTTGGGTGAAATCGTCGGGAGGAGCAAAGGCGACGGTCGGCAGGAGCAAGACTTCTGCACCGGAGCGTTCGAGAGCCTGCGCCAGTTCCCGGGCCTGTTCACGCGAGCGCGTGAGCACGATACGCTTCCCTGCCAGCGGTTTTTGTGAAGCGACCATCAGCGACTCCGTCTGCCGAAATTCATCGGCCTTGGCCCAGCGTTCTGCCCGCGAGGCGCAGAATTTCGTCAGCGCCCGAATCGAGAAGCGCCGCGCCTAGACGGGCACCAATTGCGCGGGCGTCCGCTACCGGGCCATCGTCATGCCGACGAACAAATTCAGCGCCGGATGCGGAAAAAACGGCGGCGTCGAGATCAAGTCGGTCACCGCGCAGTTGAGCCAGCGCGCCCAGCGGTACCTGGCATCCGCCCTGGAGCGTTTGCAACAGCGCGCGTTCGGCGGTGACGCAGGCGCGCGAATCAGCGTGGTCAAGTGCTGCGGCGAGGCGCACAATTTCCGTTGCGTCGGAACGAGTTTCGATGCCGAGCGCGCCCTGGCCGACAGCGGGAAGCATCACGTCCTCTTCCAGCATTTGCGTGACTTTGTCGGTGAGACCCAGGCGATTCACTCCGGCAACGGCTACAACGATCGCGTCGTATTCGCCGCTTTCGAGCTTGCGCAGGCGCGTGTCGACATTGCCTCGGAGATCGACCACATCAAAATCCGGGCGATGATGGCGGAGCTGCGCCTGACGCCGCAGGCTGCTGGTACCGATGCGCGCACCTGCGGGCAGAGTTTTCAGCGTGCGGCCCTTGCGCGAAATCAGGCAGTCGCGCGGATCTTCGCGGCGAGTAATGGCCGGAAAAGCGAGGCCGGCGGGAGTTTCCGTGGGAACGTCCTTCATGCTGTGCACGGCGAGATCGATGGCGCCCGAGAGAAGCGCCTCTTCGAGTTCCTTGATAAATACACCTTTCATGCCGATTTGCGCACTGATTTGGGCGACGGAGCGAGCATCCGGTCCAGAGGCAAAGTGATCGCCGGAGGTGCGGATGCGAACGAGATCCGTCTCGATGCCATGCAACTGTGAAAGGCGATCAGCCACGTAGTTCGCTTGCCACAGGGCCAGCGCGCTGCCGCGTGTTCCAATGCGAAGCTTCACTTGCGGCTCTTTTCTCCGCTGTCATCGAGGCCGAAGAGATGCCGCAGCGCTTCGATGGCTCCCAGATGGCTGCGCATGGACTGATTTTTTCGCAGGCGCTGCGCGGGATCGTCCAAAACGCGCTCGATCAATTCTTCGGTGATGCTGGCGAGGCGCTCGTGCTCTTCGGGCGAGAGATGCTTCATCTCCGCGAGGCGTTCGCGAAGCAGGATTTCGCGATGCTCGCGGAAGCGGCTGCGAAGATCGTCGAGAATGGACCCGGCTTCGAGCGTGGCGCGCCAGGTTTCGAATTTGGCGACGTGCTCAGCGATGATGGCTTCGGCGCGCGGAATCTCGGCTTCGCGGGCGCGCTTGTTTTGCTCAACGATCTCGCCAAGGTCGTCGATGTTGTAGAGGTAGAGATTGTAGAGTCCCGCGGCTTCCGCAGCCACGTTGCGCGGGACGCCAAGATCGACGACGAAGATGGGCTTGTCTTCGCGCGCAGCCAGCGCACGTTCGAGCATCGCGCGAGTGAGAATCGGCTCGGTGGCGCTGACGGATGTGACGATGATATCCGGCGCGCCGAGCGCTCCCGCGAGCGATTCCCAGGGCACCGCTTCCCCGCCAATTTGTTGTGCGAGCTCCGCGGCACGCTCCGGCGAGCGATTCACGACGCGCACGCGACCGATGCCGCGATTGCGCAGGTGCTCGACTACCTGTTCGGCCACGGCGCCTGCGCCGACGATCAGAGCGGCGCGCCCTTTCAGACTTCCGAAGACGCGTTCGGCGAGTTTGACGCCCGCGAGCGCCACGGACATGGGCCGGGCGCCGACTTCCGTCTCCGCGCGGACGCGTTTGCCGACTTCGAGCGCCCCTTGAAACGCGCGATTGAGCACAGGACCGGTGGCGCCGTGCTCGAGCGCTTGGCCGTAGGCGGCGCGAAGCTGGCCGAGAATTTCCGCTTCGCCAAGCAGCATCGAATCGAGACCCGCTGCGACGCGGAACAGGTGGCGAACAGCGTCTGGTCCTACCCAGCGATAGATTCGACCGGTGAGATCGGCGCGAGGGACGCGGTGATACGAAGTGAGAAAATCTTCCATCGCGTCGGTGACGGCGGCCGCCGGATCGGCCGGTACGCCGTAAAGCTCGCTGCGATTGCACGTTGAGAGGACCACGGCTTCTTCGAGAATTCCCTGCCGGCGTAGGCCATCGGCCGCGTCGAGGGCCTGTTCGGACGTGAAGGCCACGCGCTCGCGGAGTTCAACCGGCGCGGTGCGATGATTGCAGCCGATCAGCGCCACCCGAATACGGCCTTGCACGATCGGCGCGAGCCCAGTCGTATTGGAGATGGTTGCCATCAGAAGTGATGGAACCTCGTGAGATACAGATTTACGACCGTGTAGCTGAACAGTACGATCACAAAATTCAGGGCGCAGACCATCGCGGCGCGCGCGCCTCGCCATCCTGGACTGCGTGAAAGGCGCAGGTAGGCGATGTAGACCGCCAAGATCGCGACGGTGACGATCACCTTCGGGTCGAGCCACGAGAATGCGCCGACCAGCCCCCGCTCCCAGATCAGGGCGATCAGCACGCCGACGCCGAGTGTCGCTAGGCCCACCCAGACGCTGCTCCGAGACATTCGATCGAGCACGTCGAGCGCCGGGAAACGCCAAAAAGTCGCACTGGGATGGCGGGAGCGCAGGACGCGGTCTTGCACCAGATAGACGAGGCTGAGCACAAACGCCAGCGCGAACGCTGCGTAGGCCCAGGTGTTGAGCGTGATGTGAAGATCAAACAACGCGCCGCGCGCCAGGGGGGCCTCGAGAACCTGGTTTGGCGCCAGGAGGTCGAGAGCGGCGATCCAAACAACCAGCAGCAGGGTGACAAAAGCTCCCACCGTGCGCTGGCGATGAAACAACTCTAGCCCCAGGTACGTGACCCCGAGCAGCCAGGCGAATAGCGACATTGAGCCGTAGAGGTCGTCGTACGGAACGCTGTGCGCGCCATGAGAGCGCTGGAGCAACGCGAAGTACTGAACCAGGATGCCGGCAGCCAGGAGTAGCGTTCCCGAGCGGCCCGCCCAAGGGTTCGACACATACAGGAAGCGCAGGTAGCAGACGAAGCTCGCCGCATAAAGGGCAAGGCTCAAGTATTGTAGATGGCTAGCCATACCAGCACGAAAGCTCCCGGATCGCGTACGATTATACCGCCGAACGTAACCCGAGCATTAGCCGTAGTTCCATGGGAGGCCGTTGCGAGCGGCCGGCGATGGGGCCGGGACCGAGGCCGAGTACGCCCCGCGGCGTTCTGCGGGTCCAGTCGTTCTGCTATGATGATCGTGAGCCTCTCAACACATGTTGGCGCCAAACGAGAATAAGAAGGAGCTTTTCCTGCGCGCCTGCCGGTTCCAATCAACGGACCGCGTGCCGGTGTGGATCATGCGTCAGGCCGGGCGCTATCTGCCGGAATATCAGGCGGTACGGGCCCAGCATTCGTTCCTGGAGATCTGCAAGACGCCCGAACTGGCGGCGGAAGTCTCGCTCCAGCCATTTCGGGTCCTTGGCGTAGACGCGATCATCGTTTTCTCGGACATTCTGATCGTCGCGGAGGCCATGGGGATGCCGCTGGACGTGCCGGATTCGGGGCCGGTGCTGTCCAATGCCGTGCGCGATATTGCGGCGGTCAGGCGGCTGCGCGACTTCGCCCCTGAGCGCGACACTCGATTCGTGGGCGACGCAATCCGCGCCATCTGCAAAGAGGCTGGGCCACACGTGCCCGCGATCGGATTCGCCGCCGCTCCGTGGACGCTCGCCTGCTATATGATTGAGGGCCAGACGCGTGGAGACGTCTCGCGAGCCAAGGCAATGCTCCGAGACGAGCCGCAAACCATGCGGGAACTTCTCGAGCGAATCGCGCGCGCGACGATCGGATATTTGAAGGCGCAAATCGCGGCCGGCGCAAGCGCCGTTCAATTATTTGACACTTGGGCTAACGAGTTGACTCCCGCGGAATACGATGCGTTTGAGCTGCCGGCGATGCAGATGCTTTTAGAGACGCTTGACGATGGCACGCCTCGCATATTGTTTGCAAAGGGTTCGGCGCGGCACCTGGAAAGCCTTGCGAAATCCGGCGCGGACGTTCTGAGCGTCGATTGGGAGACCGATTTGGCCGAAGCTCGCCGCAAGCTCGGACGCCGCGTGGCGCTCCAAGGCAACGTGAACCCGTCGATTCTGCTGGATGGCGGCGTGGAAGAAATTCGTCGCGCCGCACGCGAGGCAATAGAAAAGACCGGCGGCGAAGGCCACATTTTGAATCTAGGGCACGGTATTTTGCCTGGAACGCCGGTTGCGAACGCCCGGGCATTCGTTGAAGCCGGTCAAATGGCACTATCTCCGGTGCGAACGGGGCAATCGAATCGGCACCCTGACTAAGAACACAAGCGATGACGGGCGCGAGAACAAATTCAACGGACCGCATGCACATCGGGCAGATCTCCGACGAGATGCTCGAAAAATACAATCGCCCCGGTCCGCGCTACACAAGCTATCCCACCGCGCCGGTTTGGAAGGACGATTTCGGTCCCGACGATCTCGAGGAATACTACGCGCAGGCCGATGAGCATCGCACACCGATTTCCATCTACATGCACCTTCCCTTCTGCGAAAGCCTCTGCTTGTTCTGCGCCTGCAACGTCTCGATTCAAAAAGACAAGCAGGTCGCGATTCCCTACCTCGCGGTGTTGAAGCGCGAGATCGACCATGTGAGCCGGATGGTTTCGCGCAGCCGGCAGGTGATCCAATTCCACTGGGGCGGCGGCACCCCTACGTATCTTTCTTCCGCGCAGCTCGAAGATTTGTTCGACTACACAGGCCAGCGGTTTTCGTTTGCCAAAGACGCGGAAATCGGAATCGAAATCGATCCACGCGTTACCACGCGAGCGCATCTCGAAACTCTGCGTCGTCTCGGTTTTAACCGGCTGAGCATGGGCATTCAGGATTTTCAGCCCAAGGTGCAGGAAACCATTCACCGCGTGCAGCCGTACGAATTGACGCGCGATCTAATCCTCGCGGCGCGCGAGCTGGGATTTCAAAGCCTCAACGTCGATCTGATCTACGGTTTGCCCTACCAAACGGCCGCGAGCTTCACGGCATCCATCGAACAGGTGCTGACGCTTGCGCCGGATCGCGTGGCGATGTTCAGCTACGCGCACGTGCCGTGGCTTAAGAAACAGCAGGGCTCATTTCAGGCCCATCTGCCGGAAGGCCGCGAAAAATTCCGTATCTTTCGCGCCGGCCTCGAAAGCTTTCTCGACGCCGGATATCTCTATATCGGCATGGACCATTTCGCGCGCCCCAGCGACGAACTCTCGGTCGCGCAGCAAAATCGCACCCTGCACCGCAACTTTCAGGGTTACACCACGAAGGCCGGAGCCGACCTCTACGGCATGGGCGTGAGCGCGATTAGCTCGATCGGCGGAGCCTATGCGCAGAATCGGCGCGAGGTGCCAGCATATCAATCCGCAGCTTCTGAGCGGGGCATCGCGACAATGCGTGGCTACCGTCTTTCGGACGACGATCGGATTCGCCGCGCAGTGATCGGCCGTTTGCTCTGCCACACCATAATTTCCAAGCGCGAGATCGAGCGCGAATTTTCCATTTCATTCGACGACTATTTTCAGTCCGAACTCGAACGCCTCCAAGAGCCGTCCGACGAGGGCCTTATCGAACTCGAATCTGGCGAAATCCGTGTCACTCCCCTGGGACGCGTCTTCATCCGCAATGTCGCTATGATCTTTGACCGCTATCTCCGCGAACAGCAAATGGACCAGAAACCCCTATTCTCGAAAACGCTGTAGCCGCCTGTGACGATGGCCGGCGCAAAACATGTTTTGGTCGTCGGCGCGGGAATCTCGGGGCTTGCGTGCGCCTACCGATTGCACCGCTTCGGCGTCTCGGTGTCGCTCGTCGAGTCGGCTGCGCGCGCCGGTGGACTGATCGGCACGGCTCAGCAAAACGGCTTCCTGTTTGAATCCGGCCCGCAAAGCTTTTCGGGCACCGACGAAATCCTCGATGTGGTCCGCGAACTGGGAATTGAAGGCGAGGTTTGCAAGGCTGACCCGCGCGCGCCTCGATACGTCCTACGCCGCGGCCGACTTTTGAAAGTTCCCATGTCACCCCAGGCAGTGCTCTCGAGTTCCCTGCTCGGTCTAGGCACGCGGTGGAAAATCGCCTCGGAGCCATTTGGGCGCACGCGCCCTCCAAGCGAAGAGGAATCCGTTGCGCAGTTCGTTCGCAGAAAGTTCGGCCATGAGATTTTGGAATATCTCGTTTCGCCATTCGTTTCCGGCATCTATGCCGGCGACCCCGAAAGGCTGAGTTTGCGCGCTGCGTTTCCCACGCTGGAAGAATGGGAACGGAGGTACGGAAGCGTGCTGCGTGGCGCGATGAAATCGCGCCCGTCAAAGGGTGCGCGAAAAGGCCCTGTTTCCCTTTGCTCCTTCCGCGGCGGCATGGCCGCCCTCACGGAAGCCCTCGCAACGAAGCTCGGCGACCAACTGCATTTGGGCACGCGCGCGGAAGAATTGCGCGCCCGCGACGAAGGGGAACGATACGAAATTCGAATCGCGAAAGACGGCCGAGTCGAAATCGTGACCGCGGATGCCGTGGTGCTTGCCACGCCTGCATACGCATCCGCGCATCTGGTCTCATCGATTTCGTCCTCGCTCTCGAAAGTTTTGTCGGGGATCGCCTACGCTCCGGTTGCCGTAGCGGCATTCGGATACCATGAAGGGCAGGTCGGAATGCCCATCGACGGGTTCGGAGTGTTGATCCCGCGCGCCGAAAGAATTCGCACGCTGGGAATCGTATGGAATTCGTCACTATTTCCGGATCGTGCGGGCCCAGGTCGCGTTGTTCTCACCGGCATCGCTGGCGGCGCTACCGACCCTGGCATCGTCGACCAGCCTGAAAACGAAATCGCGCGGATCGTCCAGAGAGATAGCGAAGAAATTCTCGACGTCACCGGCCCTCCCATCGCCACGGCTGTGTGGAAATATCCGAAGGCCTTGCCGCAATACAACCTTGGACACGGACATGCGGTGCGTGCCATTCGTGACAGTGAACGCTCAATCCCGGGATTGTATGTTGCGGGTAATTTCCTGAATGGCCCCTCGCTCGGGAAATGCATCGAGAAGGGTTTCGAGACTGCCGAAGCTGTGCGCGACTACCTCCAGACCGGAAGATAAAAGCTTTTCGGTTGGCTGGTTTCAGTCGAGTTTGGGACGCGCTTGGCCCGTATCGCGTGGACCGTTATAATACGCGGATCGACCCTATGCCAGAGGCACCGAAATCGCGCCGTGAAATCATGGAACAGTTCGTCGCCCAGAAACCCGGCGACGCGTTTGCTCGCTATGGCCTGGCGCTCGAATGCGTGAAGCTCGGAGACAATGAGGCCGCGGCAGACCACTTTCGCAAGCTCCTCGAAGACCATCCTGAATACGTCGCGGGCTACTTCCAGTTCGGCCAATTGCTTGGGCGCCTCGGACAGCTCGATCAAGCCCGCAGATTGCTCTCCGAGGGGATCGTGGCAGCGCAAAAGTCTGGCGATATGCATGCACGAGACGAAATGCAGGCTGCGCTGACGCTGCTGCGTTAGCGCCGGTCGAGTTTTGGAGTGACTGCGAATGGCAAGGCCGGCTCGCATTCCCTTGTTTCCACTGGACGTGGTGCTGCTGCCCACGATGCCTTTGCCCCTGCACATTTTCGAGCCGCGATACAAGGTCATGATCCGCCGCTGCCTCGATGAAAAGCTGGAATTCGGCATGATCCTTGCCGCAAACAATGCCGTGGCCGCAGTGGGGTGCACGGCAGAGATCGTTCACAAGTTGCGGGATTATCCCGATGGCCGGATGGACATTCTTTCCGAAGGCCGCGCTGTTTTTCGCCTCGGTCAGTTGCATGACGAAAAGGAATACTACGAAGGATCGGTGGAATATTTGGACGATGAGCCCGCTACTCCTGAATCCGAAGGAAGCGAACAGCTGATGAAGGCTTTCGTGCAGTGCTACGAACTGCTGGCGGGCCGGCCCTGGATCGATCCGGGAGCGCCGGCGGCTGGCTCCCTGGCCTATCGGCTCGGCGGGCAACTGCCGATGGAGCTAGAAAAGCGGCAGGAGCTTTTGGAACTGCGCTCTGAGAGCGAGCGCAGGAAAGCCTTGCTGCGATGGATCGACATTTTCCTGCCGAAACTGGCCGCCAGCCGCCGCGCACACGAGCGCGCCGGAGGCAACGGCCACGCTCTGAATTAGTTCGCACTTGCCGAAAGATGGCAACTCCCTGCGGCCCGATCCAATCCAAGTTAGCAGCGCGCGTGGCATTCCACTATAATGGGCTTGAAAGCAGAAGGGTCCCAGCGCGTCTATGAGTCGAGGGGATTGGTGATCGAATGAGTCCACAGCCGAAGAACCTGGGTGAGCTTCGCCGCAGCCAGTGGTTGGAGGAACGCGTCGCAAAGCGGACCGTGCGGCAGGAGTTGCGCGAAAACCTGCTCCAGAAAATCGAAAAAGACGAGGAGCTTTTTCCCGGCGTGCACGGCTATAGCGACACAGTGATCCCGCAGATCGTCAACGCAGTCCTCTCGCGGCATCACTTCATCCTCTTGGGTCTGCGCGGCCAGGCGAAAACGCGCATTCTGCGAGGCCTCGCCGGATTTCTCGATCCGCAGATCCCTTTCATTGCCGGCTGCGAGATCAACGACAATCCCTATCGTCCGCTCTGCCGCGCGTGCCGCGAGCGCGTTGCGGCGGAGGGCGATTCGACTCCCATCGCCTGGCTTCCACGTGAGCAACGTTATGTCGAAAAACTGGCCACGCCCGATGTGACCATTGCCGACATGATCGGCGACGTCGATCCGATCAAAGCTGCCCGCGGCGGGCGGAATTTGTCCGACGAAATGACCATTCACTACGGACTACTGCCCCGAGCGAATCGCGGCATCTTCGCTATCAACGAGCTTCCCGATCTCGCGGGAAAAATTCAGGTCGGCTTGTTCAACATCATGCAGGAAGGCGATATCCAGATCAAAGGCTACCCGGTGCGCATGGCCCTCGACGTCCTGCTGGTGTTCACCGCGAATCCCGAGGACTACACGGCGCGCGGGAAAATCATCACTCCGCTCAAGGACCGCATCGGATCGGAAATTCGCACGCATTATCCCGCCACCATCGCGGAAGGCATGTCCATTACGGCGCAGGAGTCGTGGACGGAGCGCGATGGCAAGCGGCGCGTGGAGACGCCGACGTACATTCGAGAAATTGTCGAGGAAGTGGCCTTCCAGGCGCGCGAGGATAAGCGCGTCGACCGCCGGTCAGGCGTAAGCCAGAGGCTGCCGATCAGCGCGCTTGAAAATGTGCTGAGCAATGCGGAGCAACGGGCTCTTCGCAGCCGTGACTCTGCGGCGGTGGCTCGCGTAGGAGATATCTACGCGGCCATTCCGGCCATGACCGGAAAGTTCGAGCTCGAGTACGAGGGCGAAATTCGCGGCGCGGACAACATCGCGCGGGAATTGATTCGCGCCGCCGTGGGAAAGACGTTCACGAAATATTTCGCGAACGTCAATTTCCAACCGGTCGTGCAGTGGTTCGAAATGGGCGGCGAATTAAAGGTCAAGGCCAACGCATCGAGCGGCGAATTGCTGGGCCAGCTCAAGAAAATTCAGGGGCTTTTCGAGCACCTCGAAGCGCTTGGTGTGCGATCAAAGGACGATGCTGCCGTGCAGACCAGCGCCGCCGAATTCATCCTCGAAGGACTGTGGGCTCACAAGCGCATCAGCCGGAGCGAAGAACGCGGATATTTTGCCGAAATGCGCAAGACGACCGAGCCTCGCGATCCCCGCGAGCCGACCGGCGGCCGTATGCCGCGGAGACAGTTCAACTAAGTGCTGCGGAAAACGAAGCGATGAAATACATTCGCTATTCAAAATACGCTCCCAACGCCGCAGACGATCTCGATCTGCAGGACCTGATGAACCGTCTTTCCGATTTTTTCCTGCAAAGTGGATTCGACTCACCGTACGGAATTTACGAAATGAATTCGGAGCGGTCGCGCCAGCAGTACCTCGATCAGCTTCGGGAGGCCATTCTGCGTGCGTTGCAGGAAGGCGACCTGATCCCGCAAGAACTGATGGACAAACTGCGCGAAAACTCCGACTTGAACCAAAACCAGGAATTGCGCGACCTGATCGATCAGATCATCGAGCGGATGGAACAGGAAGGCTACATAACGCAGCAGCAATCGGCCCGCGTCACTCCTCCTCCCTCGGAAACGCCGGGAGGACAGATCGGCAAGGATCAGCCGCATGTTGAGGCGCGTTTCGAGATCACGGACAAGGCGCTGGATTTTCTGGGATTCAAGACGCTGAAGGATTTGCTGGCCTCGCTCGGCAAGAGCAGTTTTGGACGTCATGACACGCGCGATCTGGCCACAGGCGTGGAATCGGGCGGTGTATCGAAGCCCTACGAATTCGGCGATACGCTGAATATGGACATCAGCGGAACGTTGTTCAATGCCGTGCAGCGCAATGGCGCCGGAATTCCGATCGAACTGGACTACCCGGATTTGATGGTGCATCAGTGTGAATACCAAAGTTCCTGCGCCACGGTGCTGATGCTCGATTGCAGCCACAGCATGATTCTCTATGGCGAAGATCGGTTCACTCCGGCAAAGCGCGTGGCGCTGGCCCTATCGCACTTGATTCGCACGCAGTATCCGGGCGATTCGCTGCATTGCGTGCTGTTTCACGACAGCGCGGAGGAAATTCCTCTCGGAAAACTCGCGCGCGTGCAAGTTGGTCCGTACTACACCAACACGCGCGAGGGATTGCGGCTGGCGCAGCGAATCCTGGCGCGGCAGAAGAAGGATATGCGCCAGATCGTGATGATTACCGACGGAAAGCCTTCGGCGCTAACTCTCGAGGATGGACGGATCTACAAAAATGCGTTCGGGCTCGATCCTCTGGTGGTGACGCAGACGATGGAGGAAGTGGCCAAGTGCAAGCGCGCCGGCATCCTGATCAACACCTTCATGCTGGCGAGCGATTACAGCCTGGTCCATTTTGTGCAAAAAATCACCGAATTGTGCCGCGGAAAAGCCTACTTCACCACTCCCTACACGCTTGGGCAGTATCTGCTGATGGACTACGTCGGCCGGAAGACCCGCCACATCCACTAGCGGTCTCGATAGCGATCAAAATTCTAGAACTACTTCTCTTCGAGTAGATCAGCGAACGATTTCTTGTGCTTCGGCGGCTTCAGGCGCTTGTCAATGATGACGCGCTCAGTAGGCGGCAAGCCGATGCCCACGCGAGCGCGGCGCCGTACCTCCTTGGTAACTTTCAGGCGAGGCTTCTTCCGGCGGGACATGCCGGCAGGATAACAGAACAGCAGAGACAAAACAGCCTGACCGCAACCGATGGAGGCCGCGGTCAGGCCGCTATATGAAAGCTTAGAACGTTAGCTTCAGAGCAAACTGAATTTCACGCTGTGAATTGGGCGTTGCCTCCGATGCGATGGACGCTGATTCCCCGGGCAGGCCGGCCGGAGCAATTGCCTGTGTCCATGCGAAGGCGCCCGTGGTCAGCGCAATCGAGTTCGGCAGCCCGAAATTCGTGTGGTTGAGGATGTTGAACACTTCGACGCGGAACTGTGTGTCGAGCCGTTCCCAGATTTTCGTGTTCTTAATGAGCGAGGTATCCAGATTCACGAAACCCGGACCTGTAACGGAACTTCGACCCACGGTGCCCAGCGTGCCGAAAGGCTGGACCGAGTAGCAGGCGGGATTGAACCACTCATACCACTTGCCCAGAACCTGGTCCTTTCCTCCGGGGCATGTGCCGGAATAGTCCGGACGGTCGCCTTGGATGGCTCCGAGGTCCGCAACGTCGCTTCCCTCTTGAACGGTGACCGGCAGGCCGGTGTTGGCTCTGAGAATTCCGGTGATCTGCCAGCCGTCGACCAACCGGTTGCCATGGAACGGCAAGTCGTAGATGCCATTGGCTGTGAAATTGTGGCGGATGTCGAATGCGCATAGGCCGTAGTCGTACTGTTTGTCGTACGGATCGGCCTGTTCATACACATCTTGCTCGAGACCGGAGGATGCAGAGCCGTCCGTCAGGCACTTCGAGTACGTGTACGAAATTTGCCCCTGAAAGCTCCGGCTGAACTGGTGGTTTAACGATGCCTGCAAGGAGTTATAGCTGGAATTCATGTCTGGCGTCGTGCTGCTGAGCGAACCGAAATAAGGCGCACCGGTCGCGGGATTCAATGGAGCGGCTGCTTTCGGATTCTCTGCAAAGGTGGTGGAGTTAGCGAAGATGGACGTCGCGGGGTTCGAACAATTGGACGTGAAAACTCCCGCTGCCTCGTCCGCGGCACTATTGGCGCAAAGCGGCGGATTCAGGTCAACCTCCGTGAACAGATGGCGGCCCTCGGAACCGATGTAGCCGATCGAAAACACAGTGCCGGCCGTTATCTGACGTTGGATGGTCAAGTTGTACTGCATTTCATACGGAGACGAAGAGCTGTCGTAATTGACTCCCGCGAACTCCGTGATAGGGCCCGTTGGTCCGCCGGAGACATATCCCGGAAACGGATTCGGGAATGTGGGCGGCGGGAAGAAAAGCAGCGCGCTGGCGTACGGCGGAGCCAAATAGTAGCCGGATGCGTAGGTGCGCGGCGCAACCTGGTCGTGGAAGATGCCAAACCCGGCCCGCACGGATGTCTTGTGATCCGAGAAGGGATCCCAGGCCAAACCGATGCGAGGTTCAAAGTTGTCGACATTGGGATTCTGTCTGAAGACATGAGGCACGGGCGTGAAGCCGTCGCCGTAAGGCACGCCGCTCGCGGAGGTGAAATAGTCCGTGGTATCCGGGGAAGGTGCGTTGACGATAGCCGTAAACGGTCCCCCGGTCGGATTCGTAGCGAAGTCATACCGGAATCCGAGGTTCAGAGTCAGATTTCGCGCAATCTTCCAATCGTCCTCGAAATAGGGCGCATAGTCGGTTTCGCGGAAGTTGCGATCCGAATCGGCGTGTCCGGGATATGTGCCGAGGAAGCTCGATGCTGTGCCTTCCAGAAACGCTTCTTCGCTGCCGAATGCATAGCTGCCGCCATACACAAAAGGTGCGTAGATGTTTGACTGAACTCTGGTGATCGCGATGCCGACCTTGAAGCTGTGCGCGCCACGATTCCAGACGAGGTCGTCTCCACCGCCGATCTTGTTTTGTGCAAGATCGTAAGGGAGAGCGGTGTTGGCTCCCAGCGGGCTGCACCCTGGGCAACCTGCTGCAACTGTGCCATCCGGAAATCCCGGGACCCACTGAAGCAGCGGATTGGGAGCGGTTGAAGTCGCCGCGTCCTCAAACGTACGCGTGAAATTGAAGCGCAGCAGGTTAACCATCGTCGCGGAAACAATATGGCGCTCTTGAAGCGTGAAGTACTGATTGGCACTGTGATCCACTTCCGGCCAGTCTGGCAATACAAGCGAACCCGCGAATGGATTCACCTTTTGTGCGCGATCCGAAACGTAGCGGCCAAAAATGGAATCGTTGGTGGAAATGTTGTAATCAACGCGTCCGAGAAAATAATTTTCGCTGGCCGTGACTGCGCCAGTGTCCGTATATGCCCCAAATCCGCCAAGGTCCGTTGAGCCCGCGGTAGGAGCAGGGTAGAGACCGAGAACACCGGTAATTGCAGAAGCCGCTGCAGCAGACTGTGTCCCCGCCCCGCTGCCAAATGCGGCCTCAGGTTCAATTGGATTCCCCGCGGTTCCAACCGCGGGCCAAACATTGCCGCCCGTCGGAGTGAGAAGCCCGCAAGCCGCTGAGACGGTATTGACGGCGGTCTGAGTGCCAACGAGGCCGCAAGGCAGTTCGTCGTTCGCCAGGACGTAGGGTTCGGGAACTAAAGTGTTGTTGGTTTGACCGAGAGAATTTCGCAAGCCTTCATAATTGGCGAAGAAGAAAAGCTTATCTTTCTTGATCGGCCCGCCAATGCTGGCGCCAAACTGATTCTGCCGGAAAGGCGGCTTATCCTGTGGAGTCACCACCGGAACCGCTCCCGGCGTGCCGCAGACGCCGCTACCCCCCGCGCAAGTTCCCGTGGACGCAAAATCGAAAAAGTTGCGGGCGTCCAACGCGCTGTTCCGCAAAAATTCATATGCCGATCCGTGGAAACTATTGGTGCCTGATTTGCTCGCCATATTGACGACGGCGCCGTTGCCCGCGAATTGCGCACCGTAAGTATCTGTAAGGACCTGAAACTCCTGCAGGCCCTCCACACCCAGGGCCGTACCCAACGATGCGGACCCGGGACCATGCTCCCAAAAATCCCGCACATCCTCATTGTCCAGAAGGAAGGCTTGCCCTTCGGGGCGCGAACCGGCAATCGTGTAGTTGGTCTGGGCGCCGTAGAAAGCACTCGATGCGCCTCCGCCGCCCGGGCCGCTGTTGATCACCTGCACGCCTGGCGAGAGCTCGATCAGTTGAGTGTAGTCGCGGCCATTTAAGGGGAGCTGGCTTACCTGCTGCGAGCTAACCAAGGAAGAGACTGTTGCAGTTTGAGTGTCGACCTGAGAAACCTGCCCTTGAACGGTGACGCTCGTTGTGGCTTGACCGACCGGGAGCGAAAAATCTACGACCGGCGTGGCGCCGACCGCGAGGGCAATGCCCTTATGATCGACCGACTGAAAACCGCTTAGCGACGCCTGTACATCGTAAGTGCCGACTGGCAATAAAGGAACCTGATAGCGGCCGGACGAGTCTGACGTCGTGGTTTGACTGATCCCTGTCCCCTCGTTCGTAATTGTGACCGAGGCTCCGACCATGACTGCCCCGGTAGAATCCTCTACGGTGCCTGTTATTGTCCCGGTCTGGGTCTGGGCCTGTGCGGGGCCCATAGTGAAGAATATCGATAGCGCGACTACGAGTGCAGAAAAAAAGACACACTTACACCTGGACCCAAAAACTCGCATTACCCACCCTCCCCTGGTGTGAAAACCTATGTGAACAGCTAAAACTGGGCTCAAACTTGCGGCCACCAACACCCTAGGACAACCTTGGGCGACCTTATACTACGAGGACGTATGCACTGTCAATGAGGACATATGTCTAGTTTCGTCAACTCTTGAAAAGAGCCCCGAATGAACTCAACGCTTGGAATTGAGGTCGCGGGAAAGCATCAGCTTGAGGGTGAGCTTATCGGCGCCGTTGGTAACGCCAAAGCCGATGCCAGTCTCGATGCTTATAGCTTTGCTTGTGCTGCCAGCGCGATCCATCACAGCCCAGACTTCGTGGAATTGCCGGTCGAGCGGAAGGAAGTGGCGTAGCGGACCATCGTCGGAATATTCCTCGAACGCGGCCGCATATTTGTCGTTGAAGTTGTAAGCAATGCGAGTAGCGGGGACAAATTCGAGACCTCCGAAGCCGCCAGTGTAGTCGGTATCGACAATTGGATTGAAAATCAGATCCACCGGATGCAGGTGCAAGCCTACGATGGGCCGAACCTCGGACGTAATCCGCCGGGACTCCCAATAACTGTAGTTCACGCTGAACTCGAAATTGACGCCGTAGAAAAATGTGTGATCGTGGGCGTGGGGGCGCACAAATAGTTCGCGTATCTTGAAGCCGTTAATCGAGCCGCCCCGCCCTTTCGAATACGCCGTGTAAACCGGAAGATAGAGGCCCTGCTCAAACCAGGGCTTCACGCCATAGGCCCATTCGACCGCGCCATTCACCGAGTCGTTGGGGATGATTCCGCCCGGGAAGTCGGGCACGGTCCGCCCAATCGGGGTGAAGTTGCTGTGGACCATGACGTTGAATATGCCCGGAGGCTCAATCTCCGCGTCATAGACCTGGATCTCGTCGGTTTGCGCGAAGGCTACTTGCGGGACCGCGGCCAGCGCGACGGCAATGAACGCCAGCGCGAAAATCGCTGTCCTCTCCAATATGCGCATGAGTTGGTTTCCGCACACTTTGACTTTTCGGCCGCCGTTCCGGTTTCAACTAAAACGCGCTTTGCGCCGCCGAGAGTGTACAGCAAGACCCGACGAGCGCGATGACCCACTGTCGAACGAGCCGTTGTGCGCGTCACGCAGTGGCTGACTTTACTTTTTCGCGGCGCAGCCAAGTTGAGATTCCCCACCCATGTAAACGAAATGAT
>JASHRI010000108.1 GCA_030037435.1 Candidatus Acidiferrales bacterium
AGGAACTTGCTCGCTGCCGGTTCCGCCGGGCAAAAAGTGAATAGGCGCATCGATGTGAGTTCCCGTGTGACTTCCCATCGTGAGCCGGGAAATGGTGCAGAGATCTCCTCTCTCCACGCTAGTGACCGTGTGAATTTCGATCGAAGGATTGTCAGGAAAATGAACCATTCCTGCGTAAATCGACACGGAGACATCGAGCCATTTGCTTGATACGTCTGGCGAATCCGCTCTTTTTCTTTGTGGCTGTCCCACGTACATCCACCATCAGGCTGCGCGAGTCATCTCTACTACGTCCTTGATTCCCCGCTTTTGCGTCAGGATTTGTGGCACCTCATCCAACGGCACGCGATGAGTGATGAGGGTGCGTACGCTCTCCGGAAATAGGACCATAAACTGTTCAAGGTGTTGGATTGCCGATAAGTGATCTCTGCGGCCAGCGTTTACAGTTCCGAACACGACTTGGTTCCTAAGGACGAGATCGCGGAGAACGCGGCCCGCGTTCAATTCAACAGTGGCAGCTTTGGGAGGAACTCCGGTAAGAGCCAGCACTCCATTCGCTCTCAGCATTTGAGTCGCACCCACCATCAGCGGTGCGAATCCTACGGCCTCGAATATCAAATCAAATTGGCCCCAACGAGTTCCAAGACCCTCAATGGGATCGATAGTCGACGACGCATAGTGGGCTCCCAAGGAACGGACAAGCTCCGCCGGCTTGCTCTCTTCTGAGTCTCTCGAGTAAACGAGCGTCTCGAAGCCATTTGCAACCAGGACCATCGCTCCCAAGAGGCCGATTGGTCCTGCCCCTAGAACTAATCCGCGCTGCGGACCAGGATCGTAAGACAGCCTGTCAAAAATTGCGTGTGCTTGATCGGCTGCTTTTGTAACCACAGATAAGGGTTCGACCAGCACCGCGACATCAGCCAGAGCGCGCGGCACTCTCACGAGATACTTTTCATCCTCGACCACGTAATCCGTCAGGAACCCGTCTGCGCCTTTAATGCCGCGCTCGGTATAGTCGCCGGTTACGCAGAAATCTGGCCGCCCGGCGCGGCATGCTCTGCATTCAGCGTGTGGGCAGGGCCGGCGGACCATCGCGACTACGAGGTCCCCCCGCTTGAGGCTGCGGACTTCGCGCCCCAGTTCGACAACCTCCGCCAGCGATTCGTGTCCCAAGATGAGATGGTCCGCGCCGGAAGGAGGATCGCCATATTCGAAAGAGGCGATCTCCCGGTCGGTGCCGCAAAGGCCCACTTCACAGAGTCTTAACAGCACCTGTGTTGCGCCACTCAGCTGAGGTTCAGGAATATCGAGGAGACCAAATCTTTTCTGCGATGGGAATACTGCGAGGGCTTGCATGAGTGATACCGATTTCCTACAACGCCGTGCTGAACTTCTATCCTTACGCCGTCTTTACGTTCACGCGTTGTACTTTGTTGACGGGAGAGAGTGGAGATTTTCCTTCCAACACGCGCACTACCTCCTCGGATGCAAAGCGACGCACAATTTGAATGGATTGCTCCGAATAGTAGGCCGCATGTGGCGTGATG
This sequence comes from Candidatus Acidiferrales bacterium, assembly GCA_030037435.1. Classification (GTDB taxonomy): domain Bacteria; phylum Acidobacteriota; class Terriglobia; order Acidiferrales; family UBA7541; genus Palsa-295. The sequence continues at coordinate 1,548 of JASHRI010000108.1, forward strand.
ATTACGTTTTCCAGGCTGAATAGCGGATTGTTGGCTTTCCAGCCCGCCCGCTTTGCTGGCTCCTCTTCTAAATCGTCGAGTCCCGCTGCTGTAAGCCACCTATCTTTCAGAGCTCGATATAGATCAGCATCTTTCACGATCGGTCCGCGCGCGGTATTAACAAGAATCGCGCCTCGCTTCATCTGGCGCAGCTCTGTTTCTCCGAAGCGGCCGCGCGTTTCCCGAGTTAAAGGTGCCTGAATCATCAGGTAATCAGACTGCGCCAGTAACTCTTCGAAGCTGACCAGAGACACACCTTCAGAAACTGCGTCGCGCTCGTCAACAAACGGATCGTGGGCTATGATGCGAACGCTAAACCCACGCATGCGTCGTGCAATCTCCCTCGCGATTGCGCCGAACGAGAAAAGGCCGAGGGTGCCTTGCTGCAATCGTTGGATTGGCCGGCCAGATTGCCAGTGCCATTCGCCGGCATGAGTGGCTCGATCATAGGTCGAAAGCTTACGGACCAAAGCTAAAAGAAGTGCGACCGCGTGATCTGCAACCTCATTCATGCACCAATCGTTGGGAACATTGGTCACGACGATCCTTTTCGCTGTGGCGGCATCGACATCGACGATATCGACGCCGATGCCGTAGCGCGCGATGACCTCGCATCGCGTAAAGCTTTGAATCGCGCGCTTGCCGATCTCCGCATATTGCGTAAGCACTGCGTCCGCATTGGCAGCTACCGAGATGACGTCATCTTCACTCTTGCACTGTGCCGCGATGAGTTCAAAACCCGCGGCTGTGATGATCGATTGCTCGATGGCGACATCGCCGAAATCGTAGTCGGCCACGACCACTTTCGCCTTGCGATCACGGTCCATTCTTACTTCCTGACACTTTCCGCCGACCCAGGTTGCTCGGGTCTCGCTATCTCATTCGTTCTTGTACCATTGCGCGGCGTCATCAGAGCTCCATCGGAAGATCCGGCCGCAACTCGCGAGTAAAGAGACAAAATTCCTCTGGTGTGGCGGAAGGGTGGAGGCGTCCAACGGGCCCGCCTTTCGTTGAGGGAGCGTTCGATGACCTTCGGCTCTGCCGCTTTCTTCTCTACGCCGACAATCGCAACGCGCCGCTGTGGAATATTAATCTCAATGAGATCTTCTTCTGCCACCAGGGCAAGCGGGCCCCCGTCGATGGCCTCAGGCGTTACGTGCCCGACGCAAGGTCCCTTCATCGCTCCCGAATATCTCCCGTCTGTGATCAGCGCTGTGGTGTGATTCAGCGCCGGATCCGCGGCGATAATGGCGGATGCGAAATACATTTCCGGCATCCCATTGGCACGCGGACCTTCATATCGAATAACGACAACTTCGCCCGGGGCAACTTTTCTCGCACCGTTCCGGCCGATCAGTGAGTCCAATGCTGAGTCCTCGGTGTCGAACACCCGAGCCGGTCCGGTGTGCACATGCATTTCTTTCGGAACCGAAAACGCTTTGATCATCGCGCCGCCGGGCGCAATATTTCCTCGCAGGATGGCAACGCCCCCCTCTGACCCAAACGGGTTCGAGCGCGGTCGGATAATCTCGTTTTGCGCGATCCTGTGGTTGTGCAAGTAACCGATTCGTTCGTCGAAGAATCGACTCTTCTCGATTTCCTGCAGGTTTTCTCCCAGCGTTTTGCCGGTTACCGTGAGGCACTCGAGGTGAAGCACATCTTTTAATTCCAGCATGAGGCGCGGAACTCCGCCCGCGTACCAAAAATATTCAACCGGGTAACGCCCAGTTGTTTTCAGGTTTGCTAGCACCGGGACGAGACGATGTATGCGGTCGAAATCATCAATGGTGATATTTACGCCGGCCTCGTAGGCGATGGCAGGCAGGTGAATCAAAGCATTCGTCGACCCTCCAGTTGCTGCGTGAACCATGATTGCGTTTTCAAATGCCTTCCGGCTTAGGATGTCACGAGGCGTAATTCCCTTGCGGATCAGGTTTACCACTTGCTTGCCTGTCGCCCGCGCATAGCGAAGATGTTTCGTCAGGAAACACGGGGTCAGTGCCGACCCTGGCAGGGCCAAGCCGAGAGCCTCCGCCATAACCTGCCCTGTGCTTGCACTCCCCATGAACTGGCAAGCGCCGCACGTCGGACAAGCGGTTTGCTGGGCTGATTCCAACTTTTCGCGAGGAACCTCTCCGCGCTCCACGGACATGCCGATTTCCCAGGTCTGATCGGAGGTCAGGTAGTCTGGCGCGTTCAGTTGTGTGCCTCCGGGGAGCAGAATCGAGGGGAGATTACAGCGAGCAATCGCGAGCAGGTGAGCGGGTACTGACTTATCGTTTCCCGAGATCAGGGCCATGCCGTCATGCGGATGGCCCAGCGCATGAATCTCAACCATTGCTGCAATCACGTCGCGAGAGACAAGCGAATAACTCATCCCAGACGTTGCTTGCACGACGCCATCGCAAATATCGCTAACCGTGAATACAGCCGGTTTACCTCCGGCTTCAAAAACTCCGTTATTCACCTCATTAATCAAAGGCTCGAAATGAAACGTACCCGGGTGGCCCATTCCCCACGCGCTCTCGACCAATACTTGCGGCTTACCAAGATCTTCTTCCGTCCAATTCATTCCCAGTCGGAGGGCGTCCCCCTGGTGGTTGTGGGTTCGGAGTTCCTGACTGCGGAGATGCCTATTATTTGCCAACGCTCGTTCTCGCGGTCTTCAGAGCCACTTTTGCTGATGATAGAGACCGCCAGTCGACCACGTCACTGTGAAGTTTGACAGGGCTCCAGAATCGTGAGGTTAGCGGAACAACGTAACGCAGACCGCGGCGGGGATACAGAATAGTTCGGACTCATGTCTGTGCAATCACACCGACCACGAGAAAATATGCAAAGCTTCCGAAGTCCCGTTTGATCGTCCACATCCGAACTATCGGCTGGTTCGCGACGCTTGCTCGCCGGGGCGCGGCCCACTAGAATCACTCGGCTTTTCAGTGTTGAAAAATGGGACTGGGTTCGACAATTAAAACAGAGCGTATTGCACCTCCACAATTGTGGACCGAGCGGAACTGGCGACCCGCGTTTTGGATCTGCGCGCTTGTTGGCGGTGGCGGGCTGCAGGCGTGGACGCTTCGGCATTTCATCGAACTCGATGGCATCAGCTATCTCGACATTGCGTGGGGCTATGCGCATGGCGATTGGCACCAGGCCATCAATGCCTACTGGAGTCCGCTGTTCTCCTGGGTTCTTGCGGTCGTGCTGCGACTTTCTCACGCCGGCCGACGCCACGAACTGATCGCGCTTCACGCAATGAATTTTGGCTTCTTCGTTGCCTCTATCGCGGCGTTTGATTTTCTTCGGGGCGAAATTCGGTCCCGACGGAAGAACAACGGCGGTCGCGCAACGCAGTTTGCGCTCGGTTCAGGAGCGTTTGCGCTATTCGCGTACTCGGTGTTTCTATACGGCTCGCGTTATATGCTGGGCGCTTGGCTTGACCAGCCGGACATCTTGGTCGCTGCAATCGTATTTTTGGATACCGCGCTTCTTGTGCGTATCGCGGGTGGCGATCGCCGCTTTCGCACATTCGTCGCATTCGGAGTTCTACTCGGACTCGGCTATTTGACGAAGACATTCCTGTTTCCGCTCGGTGTCGTGTTCTTGGTTTGCGCCTTCTTTGCTGCGCAACCCGTGCGACGTGCTGCGGCCCACCTGGCAGTTGCGTCTTTGCTCTTTGCCGCGATAGCTGGTTCGTGGATCGCGGTTATATCTCGTGCCGAGAAGCGGTTCACATTCGGGACGGTCGGCGGTATAGCCTATTTCATCTACTCCCACGGCCTGCAATCGGGAGACATTTGGTTTGGTGGTGCCACGCAGGGTTTTCCGATCCACGCGGTGGCGAGGGTCATGGATTCTCCAGAAGTATTGTTGTTCCCCGCGCCGAAGGGGACTGGCGAAACATTCCCACCGATGTTTGACCCCGGCTATTATCTCGCGGGAGCGGAGAACCAGCTGACTTTACACGGAGAGATCGAAATTTCTCGGCAGACTCTGCCAGCAATCGGACGGCTCCTGTCTCAGGAAAAAGTGCTGCTTGCAGGAATTTTGATTTTGATGCTGCTGACCGGGGTTCGAACCTTCGTCCGAGAAACACTTAAACTGTGGCCAGTCTGGGTGCCGTCGGCTTTAGCACTAACTGCCTACGCGATGGTCCAAATTGAAGCCAGGCTTGTTGAGCCATTCATTGTCATTGTATGGGTTGCGCTTTTCGCTGCGGTCTGTCTGCCGGCGGCAGATTCTGCGGCCCGGGTCAGTTCGTATGTTGTGGGAGTCATTGCCCTTTTCCTATGTCTTCCGGTCGCTCAGGCGATAGTTGGCGATGCGCAAGTGTTACGCTCGCCGGTGGAGCGGCACAACCTCGATCTCGGCGCGCAGTGGCAAGTTGCCGAAGGTTTGCATAAGGATGGACTAGCACCGGGTGATCGCGTTGCGATCATCGGCAACGATTTTCACAATATGGAATACTGGGCACAGCTCGATGAGCTGACTATTGTGGGAGAAGTGCCCGAGAGTGACACCACCTCGTTCTGGTCCATGGCTCCTGATGCGCGGAATAAGATCCTTGATATTTTTGCATCAGCGGGAGCTAAGGCCGCCCTGACCTACAGAATTCCGGCCGGTGTACCGCGAGCAGGATGGCAGACAATTGGGGGAACGCCCCACTCGTTATACATGTTTCATAACGGCATGACAGTCCATTAGTCCTGCCGCTTCCGAGATGCCATTCCGTTCTCTTTTAGGCTTTGTGCCTGACGCCTTGTGCTAGACTCCCGCGCGGAGGTGTCGCCATCAAAACTTCATCGCATTCATCGCCTTTCAGACTCGCCGCCGTCCTCATGGTGCTTGCGGGATTATTCGCGCTGAGCCGGCCGGCTCAGGCAAAGACATGTGACCGCGATTGTCTGCGCGGATTCATGACCCAATACCTTAACGCGATGGTGGCCCGCAATCCGCGTGCGCTTCCGCTGGCTGCGGATGTGAAGTTCACCGAGAACAGCCAAGTGATGAAGCTGGGCGATGGCCTGTGGCAGACGGTCACATCGCTGGGCGACTACCGGCAGGACATCCTCGACGTCCGCGAAAGCACAGCAGTCTCTCAGACGGTAGTAGAGGAATCCGGTAAGCCTGTGCTGCTGGCGCTTCGGCTGAAAATTGCCAAGGGCAAGATCAGTGAGATCGAGACTATGTTTGCGCGAAGCAAAGAGGACGGCATCCTCTTCAATCCCGATGGGCTGAAGGATGCCAACAAGCCGATGGAGTTTGTTCCGCTTGCATCGCAGTTGAATTCCCGCAAAGAGCTCGTGGATATCGCGCTGCATTACCCAGCCGGGTTAAAAGTGGGGAGCTTCGTCCAGGCTGACACGCCTTTCGCGCCCGATGCTTTTCGCCTCGAGAATGGATTCCACACCGCCGGGCCGGGCTGCACTCGTGCCGGATGCGAAAACATCAAAGGGCAAAAAATCATGCTGCATCCCGCTGTCACCACTCGCGTCGCCGCCGTCGACGAGCAACTCGGCATCGTCCTGCTGCGAATGAATTTCGGAGACACACATTCCTACGGTCCTGGCAATGCATTGATCGCCTGGGAAGCGTTCAAAATTTATGGCGGCCAAATCCATGCCGTCAGCGCGCTGATGCGCAGGATGCCGGCGACTTCGCCGTCGGGATGGGACTCGGAGTACCCGGCGCACTGATTCCGTCCTTTCGTCGTACGCGACAGGACGAATAGGCGAGATCACCTCGCTCTCGCGCTCATCGGCAGCGTGCCGAGTCGTCTCTGCCGTCCGGAATTTACTTGCGCGCTCGATTTCTCACGCCTTTTGGTTCGCATCTCGATCGCGCCAGCGGATAGAAATGGCTCCGCGGCCCCGCTCTATCGTGCTTCCATAGTATTAAGGGCAAGCTTGCTCGGCCATATTCCAGCAGCAAGCGTAGGAGAGGGTCAGGTGAGAATCCGGCGAGAGTGGAAGTGAGACCAAAAGATGAGATTGAAGGATAAAGTCGCAATCATAACAGGGGCAGGGACGGGAATTGGTCAGGCCATAGCGATTGCATTTGCCCAAGAGGGAGCTTCCATCGTCGTGGACTACGTTGGAAGTGAGGCGATCGCCGCCGACACAATCAACAAAATCACCGAAATGAACGGGAAAGTGCTGGGAGTTGCCGCAGATGTCTCGAGCCCCAACGATGTAAGCGCCCTGATAGCCAAGGCCATCGAAAAATTCAGAAAAATCGATGTGCTCGTCAACAACGCTGGAATCGAGAAGAAATTTTCGTTCGTCGATTATCCCATCGCGGAATGGAACAAGATTCTAGCTGTGAACCTCACCGGTCCTTTTCTCTGCTCGCAGGCGGCGGTCAGGCAGATGATCCAGCAGAAAAGAGGAGGGCGAATCATCAACATCTCCTCTATTCACGAAGATCTCCCCATGCCGACCAATGCAGCCTATTGCGCCGCAAAAGGCGGCCTTCGGATGCTCATGCGCACCATGGCCGTCGAGTTGGCCCCGCATCAGATCACCGTCAACAACATCGGGCCCGGCGCCATCTTTACGCCGATTGATCGCGACGTTGAAAATAACCCGAGCCTGAACGATAAGATTTTGGCTGAAATACCCTTAGGGCGTTGGGGAAAACCCGAAGAGGTGGCGCAGCTCGCTGTGTATCTTGCTTCCGATGCAGCCGGTTACGTCACCGGCAGCACGCATTTCATCGACGGAGGCATGCTTAG
>JASHRI010000109.1 GCA_030037435.1 Candidatus Acidiferrales bacterium
TGCTCTGGCCATTTCTGCTGTTCACGATCGCCGGGCTTATCAGTGTATCCGTCGCCGGACACTCGCGTCGATCGGGGTTGGGGTTGCTGGCGCTGGCACTTGTGTCGATTGTGCTGGCAAAGAAGCGCGGCCTGCTGATTACTGGAGCGCTCGGGTTTTGCACCGCGGAATCGCTGCTCATGTTTTTCATGAAATACGATTGGATAAGCCTGGCGGTGGCGATTCCCACCGGAGTGCTTTTTGTGGTTTTGATTCGATACCTAATCCACCACAAAAGCAGTTACCAATGGCCGAAAGGCTTGACCATCGCGGATTTTCTGGTGGGTTTGTCGTCGATTCTGCTGACTGTTCTTACGTTCCATTGGATTGGCCGCTAGTCGTTTCCCGCCTCGGAGCATGCCTGAATACTGCTTGCCAATGGTTCGGGTCTTGTGCATGAATATACGCGTAATGAGCACGTTCTCTCACACACGCCGCTCGAAATCGGGCTTTACTTGAATTACCTCCCAATAAGCGAGCCGGCGGCCGTCCGCGATTCCCGACAATAAAAATTCTATTTCCTAATTCTTAGGGAGGACCATCATGATGTCCGCACGAAATTTTCGCTTTTCTGTTTTGCTGTTCCTGATTGCGTTTCTAGCCGCGTGCAGCACGCAAGCGCAAAAGAGCAGGCAGCCTGAGCAAGCGTCGTTTCACGTGAAAAATGCGTTTACCGTGAAAGTTCCAACGGGAGCGCACCTTGTGCGAGTGTGGTTCGCGGTTCCTCAGCAGGACGCGTACTCGAAAATCTCAAATTTCAACGTAACGGCCGATCACCCGGTCAGCTTCGACTGGGATTCCTGGGGCAATAAGGTCGGCTATCTGGAGGTCCACAATCCGAGCAGTCCACAGGTAAAGATTTCCGAGGAATTCGATCTGACGCGGACCGAGATGGTGAACAAGCTCGATCCCAAGGCCACGCGCCCGCTCACTGATGCCGAGCGAGCGGCTCTCTCCCGCTATTTGGAACCGACCACCTACGTGGTGGTGGACGACCACATCAAAGCGCTCGCCAAGCAAATCATCGGCGGCGAGACCAATCCGATCCTGGCCGAACGGAAAATTTACGATTGGACGCTCCAAAACATTGATTACTGGGTGAAGGATCCCGACCATTTGAAGGCTTCGCCGGTAGGCAGCACGGAATACTGCCTTACGAGCAAAACCGGCAATTGCACGGACTTTCACTCGCTCTTTTCTTCGCTCTCGATGGCGGTCGGCATCCCAGTTCGCATGATTTACGGCTCGCTGCTGAAACCCACGCTCAATGGTATGGCTATCGACGGCAGCTACCACTGCTGGGTGGAATTCTACGCGCCCCAGGTGGGATGGACTCCGCTGGACGTCTCGTTGGCCAATATCTACGGCAAGCCATTTCCGCTGACGGATAAGAACAAGAGCTTGGTCGAGCTGACCACCGCAACCGGCTATCACGGCCTCGACAAAAGCAAGATCAACTATTACTTCGGGAATATCGACGATCGCCGCGTAGTTTGGTCGGTGGGCCGCGATCTGATGATGCAGCCGGCGCAGGACGACGGTCCGGTGAACTCGCTGCCGAAGGCTTACGTCGAGGTGGACGGCAAGTCGTCGGCCGATTACACGCGGCTGTTCACTTACAAGGACCTTCCCAACGGTAACACCGCAGCCGGCGCGGACTGAGGTGGGTCGCCGGCGGAGGATGGCTACCGAAAGATGGGACGCCGGGGAGATGGGATGCGGCGAGCTGCTGATCGAGCTCGCCGGGCGGGTGAAGAAGCTCGCACCGGGGCGGGAATTTGAATTGAGGGCGCTTGACCCAGGAGCCATCGAGGACATTCCGGCCTGGTGCGGGCTTACCGGCCACATTCTGATTTCAGCCAAGCATCCGATCTACAGGATTCGCAGGAAAAACTATTCATAAATTCTCGAAGGAGGAAAAAATGGCAGGAAGCTTTTGTGTGAGCATTTCTTTTGCGAAGGACAATTCAGACAAGGCCACAGTAGGTTTCGTAGTGGCAAATGCGGCGGTTGCTTCCGAGAAGGACACCATGGTGTTTCTGAGCATCGAAGGCGTGCGGCTCTCGCAGAAGGGCTATGCGGACGACATTCACGAGCAGGGCTTCGCTCCGCTGAAGGAGTTGATGGACAACTTCGCGAAGGCGGGTGGGAAAATCTTCGTGTGTTCTCCGTGCTTCAAGAAGCGCGGGCTGAACGAGAATAATCTGGTGGCTGGGGCTACGATCGTGGGAGGCGCGAAGCTCGTCGAATTCTTGAGCGCGGGCGCTCCCTGCGTCAGTTACTAGCGCTAAGGCCCCAGGAAACCGGAATGACGGCCGAGCAAGTTCCCAAGCCGGACGCGATGTGCGACGGCGGCGACCTCGATTGCGGCAGCGGTCTATTGCTGATTATTCGGAATGCAATGGACCCGCTGCCTTCCGGTGGCGTTCTGGAAGTGCGCAGCCGCGAGATCAGCGTGAAGGAGGATTTGCCGGCGTGGTGCCGCCTGGTGGGCCACGACTTGCTTGCCAGCCGCGCCGGGGAGCTGGGCTCGACGAGTTACTTTATCCGCAAGAAGGCTGCGGACGCGGTTCTAAAGCAAGATCTGGAACAAGCCAAGAACAACGTTTGGCGAGCGCGTGTGCGCGGACGCGGCGGCATGGCTGCGGAGGTTTTCGTTCGCAACCATTCCTTCGTGGCCGGGCAGCCCGCCAGCTTCGATACGGCGGACCAAGCCATCAGCGCCGTTGAATATCTGCTTGGTTCGCTGGGAGCCTGCCTTGCGGTTGGCTTCCAGTGGCGCGCGTCGCAGCGCGGCATCACGATCCATAATCTCGAGGTGGCGTTGCAGGCCCGCTCCGAAGACGTACTCGTCTACCTCGGGCTCGAGGACGCAGGAAATCCGGGCTTGACCGGCGTGCGGGCTGTGATTTACGTCGACGCGGACGCCGAACAGGATGCGTTGGAACAGCTTCTCGCCGAAACGGTTCGGCGCTCTCCGGTCGCGCAGACGTTCGAGCGCCCTGTGCCGTTCACTGCGGAACTGCGGAAAGCGTAAACGATGAAATCGAGCGTGCTGTACCCGGTTACGGTTGTCGGCAGTTGGCCGCGTCCGCCATGGTTGGTCGAGGCGATGAAGCGCCGCTCTGCATCGCTCGCCGATTTGCAGGACCAAGCCACACTTCTTGCCATTAAATACCAGGAAGATGCCGGAGTGGACGTGATTTCTGATGGCGAGCAGCGCCGCGACAACTTTTATTCGTTCATCGCTGACCGCCTGGAAGGCGTCCGCCTGACGACTCTGGCGGAGCTGCTCGACTACGTGGAAGACAAAGCGGCGTTTGAAACGCTGCTGAACGCGCTGGATGTGCCAGCGTTCGCGATCAAAAACCCGGTGGTCGTCGGAAGAGTGCGCCGTCGCAGACCGCTGGCGGTTGACGATTACAGATTCCTTCGTGCTCACACTCGGAAGTCCGTGAAAGTCACGCTCCCGGGGCCATATCTTTTGAGCCGGTCGACTTGGGTGAAGAGGCTTTCCGAATCGACGTATCCCGACGGTGACAGCTTGGGAAACGATATCGTTGCCGTGCTGCGGGAAGAATTGATGGAACTACGCGACGCGGGCGCAGACATGGTGCAGTTCGACGAACCCGTGCTCAGCGAATTGCTCCTGGCGGGCCGCTCGGCCACTCGAACGTTCATGTGCGCCGCGCTTGCGGCAAGCTCGAGTCCAGAAGGCGAGCTGGAGCGCGCGGTCGGCCTGCTGAATCGCGTGGTCGACGGGATCGAAGGGCCGACTTTGTGCGTCCATGTTTGCCGCGGAAACTGGAGCCGCAACGAAGATGTGCTTCTTTCCGGCCCTTACGATGGACTGATTCCTTATCTGAACCGCATGAAGCTGGATCAGTTTGTGCTGGAGTATGCCACCTCGCGCGCCGGCACACCGAAAGCCCTCGCCAGCCTGAATTCGCGCGCACAAATCGGCTACGGCGTGGTGAATCCACGCACGGAGGCAATCGAGCCGACGGATGAGATCGTGGCTCGGGTGCGGGGGCTTGAGGAATTCGTTTCGCCCGATCGCATATATCTGAATCCCGATTGCGGCTTTGGAACGTTCGCGGAGCGCCCCGTAGCTGATGCGCGCACGGCTTTCGCCAAGCTCGCTGCTTTAGCCGCTGCGGCGAAGATCCTGCGCCAGAATTGATTCGCGGTAATTTGCAGCCGGAGGGCCCACCGTCCTGCGCGGGCACTCCGGCTGCCTCGGGGGAGTTAAAACATCACTTGCGCCTGAATCCACACGCGACTCGCTGCGAATCCCTGATTCGCAAACGTGTTGCCCGTGAGATAGGAATATGCGGTCTGTAGTTTGGCGTTATGTCCGTACAGGTAGTAGTTCAGACCCACCGAATGCTCCGTGATCCGGTGGTATGGGAAGTTTGGTCCGGCATACCACGTGTTGACCTCGGTTCCCGGTGTGAATCCCATAAAATCCGATGCACCCCACAGCACTCCCGAGATGCGCCCATCAACCTCGAGCCGCCTGGGAATCAAATAGTAGCCCGCCTGCTCCGCATACCCCCACGAGTTGAAATCCGGCTGAACGTCCGAAAGGGTTCGCCGGTAGAACCCCGTGTTTTGCAGGCTGAACCAGCCATCGCGGAATCCGACAGTCGTGGTGGCCCCAACCGTCCGATCACCCGCTGTCTGGTTTGAAAGAGCGGAAGCCGCATTGACCGGATTGTAGGCGGCCGAGCTCCAAATCGTCAGTTCCGGCGATTCAGCTCCCTTCGGATCCGACTCCTGGTAGCCGTACGGCGCCAAGATGTCGTACTGCACGTGGCCGATAAATCCAAGTTTGTTATTGAAATTTTCCTGCGTGCTTGCATCCAGTGCCGGCACGGAATTGGTGATCATCAGTGCATACCCGAGCTTCCCCGCCTGCCCCGTGGCTTCGACATTCACCGACCGAGAAAGCGCGAATGCGTATTCCGCGACGGAAAAATCCGGAAGCATGAATTGGCCAGGATTCAGGAAGTTTTGATAGGAATACGGGGTCCACGAGCGGCCCATCTGCACGGAGAGCTCGGGCGAAAACTCCTTCTGCGCGAACCAATCGAGGAAAAACGTCTGGTTCGTGTTGGTGGAGGTGCTTCCCTGGAATTGCACGAAGTATTTTATGCTGGGATCGAAAACCGACCCGGAAAGCGCCACGCGGCCCAGGTAGATGTCGAAATCGCTGTCCGCAGTTGGAGGAGCTCCCAGAGCTTTCGCGTCATCGTTGGCCACGAATTCCGTGAACCGCGGCTGGAAGAGGCCGTTGACCGTCATCGTGAATTTGTTATCCGCGGTGGCCAGATGAAACCCCCCGTCGTATTTAGCGCTGATTCCACTATCATTTTGTTGCGGTGCGGCGGCGTTCGCCGGTGCCGGCGCCGCGGTGGGACTGAGCGCGGCACTGGCCGAAGGACCATTCGCAGGTTCCGCAGCGGGTGTCGCACTTCCCGCGACTAGGCCGGCACTCGCCGCGGGTGAAGAGGAGCCCGCCCCGGCGGCGTTTGCATTCGCCGGAAGCAGTGCGCTCAATTTTTTCTCCAGTGCCTCCGTTTTCTCCTTCTGCTCCTTCAGTTCTTGACCCTGCTCCAAGAGTTGCTTCGACTGTGCTTCCAGCAGGTTTCGCATCGAATCCAGTTCGCTGGCGATGCGCTCTTCCGCGGGGGAAGGGCTGGCCGCCGCGCTCGTCCCCGCATTTGCGTTAGGTGCCGAACCGCTGTTGGCCGGCTCCGCCGGAGCCGGTGCATTTGCCGCTGCTGCTGGACTGTTGTTGCCGTCGGCTGCCATTGCTGTGGTGCCAGCCAGAAGGCCGAACGCGATTAAACATATTGCTAACATTCTCATCTCGATCTCCTTATTGATTTTGTGTCGCAGAATTAGGACAGGCCAGTGCACCGCGGAGCGATGCGTCCGGACCGGTTGGGCTGCGCGAACTCCGTTGCCGAACACTTCGGCACGCGAAGCTGTTTGAGCCGTCGAAGAATCAATTGGAACTAGGAAACGGCCGCCGGTCGCTTATAGGAGGGAACTTCAAGTAAAGCCGGCGCCAAACCGCACAATGTCGCGAGGTAGTGACATATAGGGCGCTGTATATATGCACGAAGCGCGGACGTTTGGCAAGAATTTTGGTGAGTTGGAAACTTGGCTCGGCCGTGGACTCTCGCTGGCCGCGCAAATGGACGCGGCCGCAAGGATCAATCGTTCGAGTCGGTGCGGCGGGTGAAGGAAACGGGCGAAGAGCGGGCGGGCGAGCCGACGGGAAGGGAAGCGGTCGCGCCGGAAGCAGCGGATTCGCCCCAGGATTTTTCTGAGGCCGCGCGAAGAACGAGCGCGGTGCGGCGTTCAGGGAACATGGCAAGCCCGGTGCCGAGGATCACGACTATGCCGCCGAACCAGATGAATTTTACGAGCGGATTCAGATACGCGTGGACGACGGGCTGATTGTTGTCCGGGTTGCGTCCCGCATAGACGACATAGAGATCGCGGAGCGGCGAACTTTCGATGGCTACCATTGTTTCGGTGACCTGGCTGGCGAGGAACAGGCGGCGTTCGGGATAGAGCATCATGTCGGACTTGCCCTTCTTAAACACCTCGATGCTGGCCCGGTCGGAATGGTAGTTGTCGGTCTGAACCTGGTCGAAATTCTGGACGACAAGGGTGTAGGGGCCGATCGAGAGGCTCTGTCCGACGGACATGTCTTTTTGGACGTCTTTGTTGAACGCCTGGCCGGAGATGCCGATAAAGATCAGCACCATTCCGAAGTGGACCACGTAGCCACCGTAGCGGCGCGTGTTGCGCATGGTGAGCTGGCCCACCGCGGAGAGTAGGTTGATACCCTCGCGCGATGCGATCACGCGGGCGCCGCGATAAAACTCCGCGGCGATAGTGAGCGTGACGAAAATGGAAAGAATCAGGCACATCAGCGCGTAGAAATTGCGATAACCCATGAACACGGCAACGACACCCGCGGCGACGCCGATAGCCAGGGGCCAGGCAAAGTTGCGCTTGAGCGCGTCGAATGATGTTTTGCGCCAGGCGAGCAGAGGGCCGACTCCTGTGAGCAGCAGCAGGAAGAGAGCGATCGGCACATTGACCTTGTTGAAGAACGGCGGGCCGACGCTGATCTTGCTGCCGGTGACCCATTCGGAGAGCACCGGGAAGAGCGTGCCCCAGAGGACGGCGAAGCAGGCCGCAAGAAGAATCAGATTGTTGAAGAGGAAGCTCGATTCGCGGGAGATCATCGAGTCGAGCTGATTATCGCTGCGCAGGTAGTCGCGATTC
>JASHRI010000110.1 GCA_030037435.1 Candidatus Acidiferrales bacterium
TCTTACTAGGACGAAGGAATGGAGCGGTCGCCCCCGTCGCCTGGCTTTCGTTTTCTCCGCCCTCGCAGCCCCATTCATCGTCATTCCGAGCGCAACGGGGAATCTGCTCTTTCCCTATTTCTGCTAATCTAAACCGCAACAGCCGTGGTCTTCGAGCAGCTCACCGAACGCAAGCAGCGCGAGCGCGAAATGCGCAACGCGGGACGCTTGCCTCCCGGCCAATCGCTCACCCTGAAATGGCCAGTGTTGCACGAAGGCGACGTGCCGGCGTTCGATCCGCAAACCTGGAATTTCCGGGTTACCGGCCTCGTGGAACACGCGCTGCGCCTCACGTGGGCCGAGTTTATGGCGCTGCCGATGACGGAAGTCACGGCCGATATGCACTGCGTCACTCGCTGGAGCCGTTTCGATGTCCGCTGGGAAGGAGTGCTGTGTTCCGAAGTCGCGCGGCGCGCCGTGCCAAAAGCCGAAGCAAAATTCGTGATGGTTCTAGCCGAGCAGGGCTACACGTCCAATGTGCCGCTCGCCGATCTGATGCGCCCCACTTCGCTTTTCGCGCTAAAACACAATGGCGAGCCGCTGCCTGCCGAGCACGGGTACCCCGCGCGCCTCGTCGTGCCGCATCTCTACGCCTGGAAAAGCGTGAAATGGGTGCGCGGCTTGAGTTTCATGGCCGAAGACGCGCCCGGATTCTGGGAAGACAATGGCTACCACATGTATGGCGACCCGTTCCGCGAACAACGCTTCAGCGGGTAAATGACCTGCATTTTTTGGCGCTTTTCCCCACAAACTGATCTGCGATCGGCCGCGATGTGGGCGTTCGGAGAACCTCGAAGTCCATCACATCCGACCGAGAAGCAAACTCGGAGATGACACCAGCGAAAATCTAATAACTCTTCGCGCCAGCTGTCATCGTGCCGCGCACATTGGCCGGAGCGCTCGCCATCAACACGCCAAACCTACTCCCACCTCATTTTTTCGATTCCGCGCGGAAACTGGATTGCGCTCCAAAGATATGCGGCATTGACGAAACAAAAGTAATAAGGCAATCGGAGCACAGGAGGCCGTAAGTTCCATGCAGGGTGGCCGCGATCACCGGCCCGGCGCTCGCCCTGAGCCGGCGGCGGTTCTTGAGCGTCCGAACATTTGCAGAACCTGCCCAGTAACTCACTCGCCCCAGACACCCTATAAAAACACGATCTCGTCAAAGGTCAACTTGCAAAGGTGGGAGACTTAGCTGAGTTCGTTTTGCAAATTTTCACTTTCGCTGGCGCGAGCGCAGCTATGTGCCGGTACTTTCGTCGCAGCCGAATGCTGCTCCTCCCAGAACACCAATTCCTAACCGATGTTTAGGTTGAGCGTCGGCGGTCCGGGCAGTCCGCGGCGCATTCTTTGCGCGCGCTCAAGTCGATCCAGGGTCCGATCGAACTCGCGACTCAGATGCACTTCATAACGGATGAACCGGTCCATTGCACCTTGAGACGGAATCATTGCCGCAGTAGATTCGCTTTCTCTGTTTGCTTCACCGGCCATTTCCAGCGTCGGTAGCTCTTTCGGCATCGTCCAAGAGTGTCACGCAGAATAGGTGAACCTGCGGGCACTTATCTCCGGAACACGTTCACGACGTTCACGATGTTCACCGAACCGGTTCTTGAATGAAGTAAATAGCTTGTTTTCCTCAATATTGAGTTTGGCCGATCTCGGGAATGTCGCACGCGATAATGGCGGGCGCGCGCGATTGGTCTGTGGCAGGTCGGCGGCGTTGTGGGTCAGTTTGACCTGCAAGCACTCCGGAGATGTTCACGAAGTTCACGACCTTCGCCGTCTTCTCAACGATCGCGATGACCAAGTTGCGAGGGTCGTCTCACCGAGTCCGCGAAGGGTAGAGCGTGAAAGGGGTTTGCAGCGTTTGCAAGGGCGCTGGATATCTGTCAAGAGTTCCATCGGGAGGAGCGACATGCCATAAATGGATACTAGATTGTGGGCGTGTATGATCTGCCTCTGACTCGTGCTTATTAACCAGCCTCGGTTCGTGCGTCCGCGTTCCGTGAACCCCAAGGAGGTCAAAAGGCCGCCGACTTCACGCGCACTCAGGCGGTAATTTTCGCCCGCAATCTCGAGGAGGTTGTTCGCCAATGATGTCAAATCGCCTACTGTCTGTTCCCAAGGCCCGTGCATGATCACGAAGACAACTTCAAGAACAGCGGACTGTTTCACTGACAACGGCGCACGACGGATTTCTTCTTGAGCTCGGAGTCGCTCGACCAACCATTGGCGCTTTTCCGGTATATCCGCGATCGGTAAGGCGAGCGCTTCATAGAGATCTCGAGAGCGCGGGCGCAATTCATCACTGTCCTCCGTTTTCGGCAGAGCGAGTGACCTGAGCTTTTCGAATCTGTAGCGAAGCAACGACATTTGCAGGTCCGCCGCTGCTTTTCGGATTTCTGGATCGATCGTTCTCAGAAGCCCATTTCGCCGAGTTTCGCGCAGTGGAATGACAATACAGCGACTGTTCAAGGCCGCATCGCTAGGCAAATCAATCCAAGCGACGGCTTTGGGGCCGAAGGTCTTGAACGATTCATTTTTTCGGAGTGCGGTGATATCCCGCGTGGTGCCCGTCCGTAGCAAATGAAAGAGAGTTCGCCTGTCTCCAGCCGTACTCGCCTCGTCGATCAAAAGAGTCGGTGTGAGCTGATCGCAAATGGCGTAAAACGCGGCTGAGCTAATATCTGCGGTAAGCAAGCCGCGTCGGCACAACAAGCGCAAAACCGAAAGCGCTGTGGACTTTCCGGAACCGGGTGATCCCACGAGTGCGACATACGGCGCCACTGAGAATCGCTCAACGAACCAAGTGCTCAGGATAAATAACGCAAGGAATTCGAGGTCGTTGCTGCTGAGATCTAGAACCCTAGATAAAAGCGTCCTCGTGTTAGCAACGAGAGAGTATACGGTTCCATAAGGCTTCGCGCCTCGAGGCAACTGCACATGCCGTAGCAGATTTGATGTTCGTGAGATCGGAACGAAGATTCGGTTGCCAAATTCGAACTGTTCTGCAAAATCGATATCGCCGTTCGCGAACCTTGCCAGCAGGCTTCGCGATGAATCCTGGGGATCCTCGATCAATTCAATCTGAGTTCCGTCTTCGAGTTCCGCAGACGATATCTCGATAACTCGCCGCGACACCGGAGCATGCCCCTCAGAAGTTTTGGAGACACTCGTTATGGGGCTGAATGCCAGATTGTTGCCGGGTGAGAGTGGGTTACCCCGTGTCCGCATCCGACGTCTCAATGCTGGGTTTACTGCCGTTTCAAAGGCTTCGGATTTCATAGTTTTTTTCCTTTCGTCATCGCGCCGCGATCAATGAGGCGCGATCCATGGCGGTCAGCAGTCATTTGGGGTTCGACGGCCAGGCCCAAAACGACCGGTCGTCGTCCTAATTAAAGTTACTTTTGGCCAGCGTCGCAGGTACTGTTCGGCACCGTGCAGGCCGGTAGCCCATGGCAAACACAAGTCAGTGGCATAGGACGACGCTTTGTTTGTAATCATGCGCAACGCGGTGCTTGGGCAAGCCGAGCGCACACAGGATGTCCGATGCTATTGGGAGTTCGATGGCGAGCGGTACATCCTCGATTGGAAGACTACGACCAGCCCCAGAAGAGCCTGCCGGCCTTCTGTCTCTCGAGAAATACCGAGCACGCGAGTGTCGCAAAACTCCCTCTCCCTTTATCTCCCGTTGACAATGTAGCCTCATGAAGCTACATTATTAGCGTGAAGAGCGTAGGCATTCGCGACTTGAAAAATAAATTGAGCGAATATGTTCGCGAAGTCCGATCCGGCGAAGCAGTGCTGGTGACGGACCGCGGAGAAGTGGTCGCACAGTTGATTCCGCCAGGACCAGGCGACGAGAGGGGTGTGCCTTCGGTGCTGCTGGTGCTGGCACGGCGGGGCCACGTGACATTGGGCGTTTCAAACGATGCATCCGTGTATCCAAAGCTCCCCCGCCTCCTGAAGCGGAGTCGCGTTGTGGAGCTACTCAACGAGGAGCGTGGCGCGCGGTGAATGTTTATGCGGAATCCAGCGCCGTGCTGGCGTGGCTACTCGGTGAGGAAACCGGCCACTCCGTGCGCGACATCCTTCAGCAGTCAGAACTCGTCATGGCGTCTGACCTCACACTCGTCGAATGTGATCGCGTGCTAATTCGTGCGGTCAGGATCGGAGAAATCGATGAAGGTGCGGCCGCGGACCGGCGAGCCCACTTGAATGCTGCGGCTGGGCACTGGCACGTATGGCGAGTCAGTGCAGAAATTGTGGAGCGCGCGAGGCAGCCGTTTCCCGCTGAGCCCGTCCGGACGCTCGATGCGCTTCACCTGGCATCGGCATTGGCCGTGCGTTCGACGGTTCCCAGAGTAGACCTCCTGAGTCTGGACGAGCGTATTCGCCGAGCCGGAAAGGAACTGGGATTTCGCCTCCGGCCTGAGTAACACCCAGAGAACGCGGTGAATCAATTTGGCTCGAAGTGCGCTCGGAGCGGCCATGTCTTCGCCTCCAAAGTGGGAGCTGATCCGGCGAAAGTGCGCAAGGCCGCTTCTCGAATGAAGTAAGCAGCTTGTTTTCTTCAGTATTGAGTTGGCCGATCTCGGAAACGTCACTGGATCGGAAACTGCTGGCAAAACGCGCAGCTCTTTCGGAATTCCTTCATTGAGAAGACTGGCGGCAGGTCAATGTGATAGGCGGCGACCAGGGCGTGAACTTGCTCCTGTTCTTTCGGGCCAATACACAGTTGCCAGCCAGCATTGGTGCGATGACGGTCGGTGAAGCCAAGTGAATTCATGATCGCACCGACCTCGCGCGAACTTAGCGAAAGGTTCTCGCCCGCTTGCTTAAGATTCGCGTTGATCACCTTTGTCAAGTCTCCCACGAAGTATCGCTGCCCCTCGCCGAAATAATGCATCGTGGTAAAGAGGCCCTTCCCATCCGGGGCCTCCATCGCACGTTTCGAGTAGGCTTCAAAGATGCGCCAAAGACAGAATGGAACTACGCCATTATGGTCCAGTCCATAGAGTTTTCGAAGCAGCAATGGGTCATCGTCCTTGGGAAATCCTACTTCTTTTACGCCGCTGCATTTTGGGTCAATTGTTCGCTGATGGTTCTCTCCGTGGGCACCACGTGGTGGTTGCTGAGAACGCCAATTTCTACCGACTCGCGATATGTCACAGAAGTATCTGAGATTCAAAGGACGGTTTGACTGTTTGGTATGTGTCCTGAGATTTCGCCTATGGCTTGAATTCTTTCTGTTCCACGAAGGGCACCGAACGGCTGTCGATCCTGGATTCTCGCGATAACCTTCAGAGGATTGGCTGACTCTCGATCCGATTCTTTACACCACGTATTTGCCTATTGGTTTCGTACCAGACCCGCCGCCGACGACAGGTAGAGCTCCCGACAACTCAGGCAGTCGAGCATGAAGATTAAGAGATTGGTTTTTTGCCCACGAGGCGGCGAAGAAACTTCGACCCTTCCCTTTTATACGTTTCCGCGCCCGCTCTGAGGAATGCTTCGCAAATCTGGGCCACGCTTCGCCCCTCTTGCTTAGCGACGGTCTCCATCGCCCTCTTTAGGTCTGAGCCAACTCTAAATGTAAGTCTAGTATCTTTCCGCATACCCGCAGGATTCTAGCATCGCTTTGTAAACCGCGCCCTGAGACCCCAGGTCTTGACAGATGCACGTCGCTATGTCATCCTTTGTCATCCAAATGCTGCCAGGAGGAACCGTGCGAAACAGAGCTAAAGCTTTTC
>JASHRI010000111.1 GCA_030037435.1 Candidatus Acidiferrales bacterium
GGCTCGGCGCCGGAGGCGACGGCGGCAGGCAGCGGGACGTCGGGCGATTCAAGGGACAAATCCTCGGCGCAGGCGAAAAAGCGAAGGAATGGGCGGCGCTGCTGGGTGGCATGGTCGCGAATCGTGCCGCGGAGGGCGGGATAGCGGGCCTCGATCGCGTCAAGGAGGGTGCGCTGCGTGACTTGGCCGGCGACTTCAAGCTGGAGCTCGCCATCGACGCCGGCCAGGGTTCGCAAATGCGCAGGGAGTGTTACCCGAATCATTGCAACGTCTGCACCTCGACCGAAAGCACCTTTGGAAGGTCGTGGACAATCGCCGACCAACTGTTTCCGGCGTCGGAAGAAGCATATACCTGTCCGCCAGTGGTGCCAAAGTAGACGCCGCAGGAGTCGAGCGAATCGACGGCCATCGCGTCGCGGAGCACGTTGACGTAGCAATTGCTTTGCGGCAGGCCTTTGGTGAGAGGCTCCCACTCATTTCCGCCGGTGCGGCTGCGATAGACGCGGAGCTGTCCATCGAGCGGGAAATGTTCGGAGTCACTTTTGATCGGGACGACGTAGATGGTTTCGGGTTCATGGGCGTGGACGTCGATCACAAAGCCGAAATCGGTGGGCAAGTTGCCGCTGACTTCCTGCCAGGAATCGCCGGCGTCGTTGCTGCGCATGACGTCCCAGTGCTTTTGCATGTAGAGCACGCCGGGACGCGCAGGGTGCATGGCGACGTGGTGGACGCAGTGGCCCACTTCGGCGGTCTGATCGGGAATGTACTGAGACTTGAGGCCGCGATTGGTAGGCTTCCAGGTTTTGCCGCCATCGTCTGTGCGGAAAGCTCCAGCGGCTGAAATCGCGATAAAGATACGGTTGGGATTGCTGCGATCGAGAATGATGGTGTGCAGGCCCATTCCGCCAGCGCCGGGCTGCCATTTTGGGCCCGTGCCGTGGCCGCGAAGACCGGCGAGTTCGTGCCAAGAGTGCGCGCCGTCTGTGGTGCGGAATATTGCGGCGTCTTCTACTCCGGCGTAGACGGTGTCGGGATCGGTGAGCGATGGCTCGAGGTGCCAGACGCGCTTGAATTCCCAGGGATGCTGGGTGCCGTCGTACCACTGATGCGTGGTGAGAGGCTTGCCGGTTTCCGCGCTGGTGTCGTACTTGAAGTTGTTGCTTTCACCGGTGGGCATGGTGCCGGGAGCCATCTTGACGCCGCCGCCGGGAGTTTCCCAGGTCTTGCCGCCGTCATTGGAGCGCTGGATGACCTGGCCAAACCAGTCACTACATTGGGATGCGTAGATGCGGTTGGGGTCCGCAGGCGAGGCTTTCAGATGAAAAACCGGCCAACCGGCGAAGTGCGGGCCGCTGACGTCCCATTTGTCACGCTTGCCGTCGGAAGTGAGAATAAACGCGCCTTTGTGCGTGCCAACGAGAACTCGTACTTTGCTCATGTTGACTCCTTACGAAATTTTTAATACCAACGACGAATTAGAATTCATCTGCGATACGGAGCGACCGCGTCACTCACGCTTTTCCGCCCAGCGCGCGAGCGGGCACGCGGAGCGTGAGGTTCGGCAAACTTGGGCAAGAACGGAACTGGGTCGCGTTCGCACCAACGGCGCCGAACTTCAGCGAGAACCTGGGTGCGATGGGCAGCCATCCGGTCGATCACGGCGCACGGCGCGCCGGTTTCTTCGTGACGCGCGCCCCAGATGAGTAACTCCAAAAGTACCGGGGCGAGATCAATCCCTTTTTCCGTGAGCCGATAGCTGAGCTTCCTGCGGTCCGTCTGCGCTTCCGCAACGATGATGCCGGCGGCCTGAAGCTTGCGCAGGCGATCCGCCAAGATGTTCGTGGCGATCCCTTCGCCGGACTGTTCGAAGTCCGAAAAAGTTCGGAAGCCGCGAACCATCAAATCGCGAACGATCAAAAGCGACCAGCGATCTCCGAAAATCTCGAGGGAGATGCTGACCGGACAACCAGACCTAGGGCTTGGGTTGGGCCTTCGCGGCACAGGGCGCGACGATAGCAAGGTGACTTGCGATGTGCAAGTGAAATTTCAAAACAGAGATTGCGTAACGAAGATGCTGGGTCAGTTTGAACTTTGACCCTTTGTGTCACGATAAAGAAAATCCAAACTGCTCCACTGCCAAGATGCTGGGCCGCAGGCGGGATTTATGGGGCGCAAGGCACGGCAGGGAACTGTTTGACTCGCGTGCAGGCGAGACATTAAGATGCGCGAATAAGGGGTGGACCGGCGATGCAAGTGCAATGGCACAGAGTTTCACCCGGCGCAGACGGCGTGGGCCGGATTCCGTCCGGAGGGGTTTCATAATGAAAAGCACAAGAATCGCGCTGTGTGTGGGGGTCGTAGCTTTGTTCCTGGCGGCGACGGCTGCCTTCGGGCACCACGCCTCAGTGGCGGAATTTAATATGGACCAGAAGGTTACTCTGACGGGGGTGATCTCGAAGGTCGATTGGGTGAATCCGCACGTATACCTCCATCTGGATGTGAAGGACGATAAGGGCAACGTAACGACGTGGGCGCTCGAGTCGCTGCCGACACGGTTTTTTCACGCGATGGGATTGACCCAAGAGATGCTGGGCGAGGGCAAGGTGGTGACCGTGGTGGCAAATCCGGCCAAGATTCAGGGCAAAGCGCTGGGATGGGTGGTGAAGATCACATATCCCGATGGACATACGTACGACTTCAGTGGGCACTGACGGCGAGCGACTGGAGACTGAGCGGGAAGGGGGCGGAAACGTATGAAAAATCCGGCGAGCGGATACTTGGCATTCGCGATATTCGCAGCGGTATGTTTGTGTTCGGTTCCGGCGCCCGCAGCGGCTCAGGGACCTGCGTCATCTCAGGCGGCGGCACCGGCGCCGGGCACGCCGAC
The DNA here is from genome assembly GCA_030037435.1 of Candidatus Acidiferrales bacterium. Lineage (GTDB taxonomy): Bacteria > Acidobacteriota > Terriglobia > Acidiferrales > UBA7541 > Palsa-295. The sequence continues at coordinate 2,888 of JASHRI010000111.1, forward strand.
ACCCGAACAAAAGCAGCTGATGGAGAAGCCGACGCCGCGACTGGCGAATGGCCACCCCGACATGAACGGAATCTGGTATCAGCCGCTGTTTTTTCTGGGCGGCGGCGAGAGGGACGGCAACACAACGAAATATGTGCTGAAACCAGATCCAGCCTTTGCGGCGGCTGTGAAGGGACCTCCGCCGCAGTATATGCCGCCGTACAAACCGGAGCTTGAGGCGAAAGTGGCGGAATATAACAAGGAACAGGTGAAACTCGATCCGGCCTTTTACTGCAAGCCGCCGGGAGTGCCGCGCATCGGGCCTCCGCAAAAAATCGTGGAGACGCCGAACGAAGTTATCTTTCTCTATTCGGACACATCTGGAAACTACTGGCGGATAGTCCCGACCGACGGTCGGCCGCATCGCACGGACGCCGATGAGACCTACCTGGGAGATTCAGTGGGCCACTGGGAGGGCGACACGCTGGTGGTGGATGTGAACAATTTCAACAACGATAGCTGGCTGGCGGATAACGGCTGGTTTCACAGCACGGCGCTGCACGTGACGGAGCGGCTGACACGCAAGGGCGACACGATCCGATACGAAGTGACGGTGGAGGACCCGAACGTGTTTACGAAGCCGTGGGTGATGGAGCCGCGAATACTGACGCCGATCAAGGAGCAATTGGACGAAGCGCCGCCGTGCGTGGAAGAGGACGCGTCCAACATGGTGGGCCTGCAACATCACGGGAATCCGCGATAAAGCGGAATGCGGACCGCCGCAAAATTTCACCGGAAGAAAATCCAGCAAAGTTCAGAGGAACGGACGCACCGGATCCTTGCCGTCCCAACCGATGGTGGCGCGGTAGAAGCGGCTGAAGATGGGGTCGAA
>JASHRI010000112.1 GCA_030037435.1 Candidatus Acidiferrales bacterium
CCGCGATCCAGGAATTGGCGTTTACCTTGCGCGATGGCATAGAGTACGTCGAATGGTGCCTCGAACGCGGGCTTGCCATCGACGATTTCGCTCCGCGGCTCTCGTTTTTCTTCAACGCGCACAACGATTTCTTCGAGGAAATCGCGAAATACCGCGCCGCGCGGCGAATTTGGTACAACGTGATGCGCGACCGATTCGGCGCGAAGAATCCGCGCTCGTGGGCCTTACGCTTCCATGCGCAAACGGCCGGCTGTTCATTAACCGCACAGCAACCTTACAACAATGTGGTGCGAACCGCGCTGCAAGCCCTCGCCGCCGTACTTGGCGGCACCCAATCTTTGCACGCCAATTCGCTGGACGAGGCCTGGGCCTTGCCAGCTGAGTCCGCCGCCACGATTGCCCTGCGTACCCAGCAGATTCTGGCCTACGAAAGCGGTGTCACGATTACCGCCGATCCCTTTGGGGGCTCTTATTTTCTCGAATCGCTTACCAATGAAATCGAGCGCGGCGCACGCGACTACATGGATCGCATCGACGCTATGGGGGGCATGGTCTCGGCCATCGAACGCGGCTATCCGCAGCGAGAAATCGCAGACGCCTCCTACCAATACCAACTGGCAGTTGATCGCAAGGAGAAAATCATCGTTGGCGTCAACGATTTCGTCTCCGGTGAAACTCCCATAGAAATCCTGCAAATCGACGAGACTGTCGCCCGCCGCCAGGCCGAGCGACTCAGGAAACTACGCGAAGACCGATCGAACGCCGAAGTGCAGCGAAGGCTCGACGCGCTTCGTAAAGCCGCTGTGCGCGAGGAAAATCTCATGCCGAGACTCTACGAAGCCGTGAAAGCCTATGCCACCCTGGGCGAGATGTGCGATGCCCTTCGCCAGGTACTGGGTATCTACGAAGAAACGGCGATTACCTGATTTTGGCGACAAATCCGCCTCGACAGCGCAATTTCGTGCGATTTTGAAGTATCCTTTCACCGATGCCCGAGAAAAAGATACGGGTCCTGATCGCCAAGCCGGGTCTCGACGGCCACGACCGCGGCGCCAAAGTGATTGCGCGTGCTCTCCGCGACGCCGGCATGGAGGTGATTTATACCGGCCTGCGCCAGACGCCTGAGATGATTGCGTCCGCCGCTGTGCAGGAGGACGTCGATGTCATCGGTCTGTCGATTCTCTCCGGCGCGCATACCACTCTTTGCCCGCGGCTTATGGACCTATTGCGAACCAAAGGCATGAATGACGTCACCGTGTTGATCGGCGGCATCATCCCCGAAGCGGACATTCCCGCGCTCAAGCAGGCGGGCATCGCGGAGGTTTTTCTTCCGGGGGCGCCGACGCAGGCCATCGTCGACTTCATCCGTCAGCGTGTGGCCGCCGCGCCGCGGGGCACATGAGCTGAATCCGTCGAATGTTTTGAGGCATCTGCATCCTTTGGGCAGCTTTGCATGCAGCGCAAGTGAGGGCTTGAGTGAAGGAATCGCTCATCGAATCGCGTGTTGATCCCAGCAGCGCGGTGTTCCAAAAAAACAGCCGCGACATGATCGACCGCGTTACCAAAATCAAGAACGAAGAAGAAGAAATCCGTCAAGGTGGCGGCGCCAAAGCCGTCGAGGGCCAACACAAGAAACGGCGCCTGACGGCTCGCGAGCGAATTACGAAACTGATCGATCCCAGCACGGATTTCTTCGAGCTGGGTATCTACGCTGCCTACGGTATGTATGAAGAATGGGGCGGCGCACCTGCCGCTAGCGTCGTGACCGGCCTTGGACATGTCTCCGGCCGCCGCGTGATGATCATCGCCAACGACGCCACGGTGAAAGCCGGCGCCTTTTTCCCGATGACCGCCAAGAAAGTGATTCGCGCGCAAAACATCGCCATCGACAACCACATTCCCACGATTTACCTGGTCGATTCCGGCGGCGTTTTTCTACCCTTACAGGAGGAGGTTTTTCCCGACACCGACGATTTTGGCCGAGTCTTTCGCAACAATGCCGTCATGAGCGCCATGGGCATCCCCCAAATCACAGCGATCATGGGCCTGTGTGTCGCCGGTGGCGCGTATTTGCCGGTTATGTGCGATCACATCTTGATGACCGAAGGAAGCGGACTATTTCTTGCCGGCCCCGCTCTAGTGCAGACCGCGATCGGCCAGCGAACGTCCGCCGAGGAATTAGGCGGCGCAAAGATGCACGCTCAGACCAGCGGCACGGTCGACTTCCGCGAGCCGGACGACGAATCCTGTCTCCGCCGCATTCGAGCGCTCGTCGACAAGCTCGGCCATCCCCCGACCGCTCCTTTCGATCACCGCCCAGCCGTGCCTCCCGCGTATCCGGCTGAGGAGATTTACGGCATTTTCTCCGGCGATCCGAGGATCCAATACGACATGCGCGACATTCTTGCGCGCATCGTGGACAACGGCGAATTTGAGGAATATCGAGCCGAGCGTGGGCAGACGATGCTTTGTGGCTATGCGCGGATCGGTGGTTGGGCCGTCGGAATCGTGGCCAACCAGAAGACTAGCGCCGCTATCGTGACGCCGGGAACCAACGAAAAGCGGATCGAATTCGGCGGCGTCATCTACACCGAATCTGCCGACAAAGCGGCCCGATTCATTCTCGATTGCAACCAGAGCCTCGTCCCAATCATCTTCATGCATGACGTGAGCGGATTTATGGTCGGCAAGGAAGCCGAGTGGAGCGGCATCATCAAAGCAGGTGCCAAGATGGTGAATGCTGTCGCCAATAGCGTCGTTCCAAAAATTGTCGTTATCTGCGGCGGCAGCTTTGGCGCGGGCCACTACGCAATGTGCGGCAAAGCCTATGATCCTCGCTTCATGTTTGCGTGGCCCACGGCGCGCTACGCCGTGATGAGCGGCGACTCCGCCGCCGGCACTCTGGTTGAATTGAGGATCAAGCAGCTCGAGCGTGAAGGAAAAAAGCTGAGCGCCGCTGACAAGAAGAAGCTCGACGAATCCATACACGCAACCTATGAAAGCCAGACCGATCCGCGCCACGCGGCTGCGCGTCTATGGGTGGACGCCATCATCGATCCCGCCCGCACTCGCGAGGCCTTGATTGAGGCTCTCGAATCCGCGGCTCTGAATCCTGAGGTGCGCGAGTTCAAGACTGGAGTTTTGCAAACCTGATGATCCCATCGACCAGGAACCCAGTCGCATGACGCCATCCGTCACCATCGTTGAATGCCCGCGTGACGCGTGGCAGGGCCTTCGACGAATCATTTCCACTGAAGAGAAGATCAGCTATCTCAGCGGCCTGATCTCGCTCGGCTTCCGCCATATCGACGCTGTTAGCTTCGTTTCGCCGAAGCACGTCCCACAAATGGCCGACAGCGAATCCGTGATGCAGCGCATCAGTCAAGCGAAATCGCCCTCCGGCGACGCACCGGACATCATCGGCATCGTCGTGAACGCGCAGGGTCTTGAACGTGCCGTCGCCGCACCCGGCGTCACCACCATCGGCTATCCCTACTCGATTTCTGCCTATTTCCGCCGAGCGAACGCCAATATGTCCCGCGCCGAATCGCGCGCTCTAGTCGAAAGGATTCAGCGCGATACGAAAGCTGCGGGCCGCAAACTCGTCGTCTACATCTCGATGGCTTTCGGCAATCCCTATGACGAGCCCTGGGGACCCGAAATTGTCGAGGACACACTGATTTGGCTCAAGGATGTTGGCGTTCGCACGATTTCGCTTGCGGATACGGTCGGCACCGCCTCACCCGAATCGGTCGCGCACCTTTTTCGCGCCGTCAAAGACTGCGTTGCTGGCGTGGAAATCGGCGTCCATCTGCACAGCCGCCCAGACCGCGCCGCCGAGAAAGTTCTCGCAGCGTACGAAGCTGGTTGCCGCCGCTTCGATGGTGCACTCACTGGGCTTGGCGGATGTCCGTTTGCCGGTGACGCGCTCGTCGGCAACATCCCGACCGAAACCGTGCTTGCGACGCTTGCTGCGCGCGGTGTTTCTACGGGCATCGACGCGCGTTCGCTCGCCGTGGCCTGCGCCATGACCGGCGAGCTGCGCGAAAAATACGCCGAACCGTCGTCGCACGATTCGAAACCGGCGTCCGCGTCCACATCAAAGCCAAATTGACCGGGCGTCGAATTGAGTGCTAGAGAGTCCGACATGGGTTTTCAGACGCTCACCTGCCAGCAAGACGGCGAGATCGCCATCATCGCCCTCACTGTCCCCGAAAAGCGCAATGCCATCTCCGCGCGCATGATTTCCGATTTGCTTAATGCCCTCGACCAGGTCGAATCGAGCTCCGCGCGCGTCCTGATTATTACCGGCTCCGGCAAAGCCTTTTGCGCGGGCATGGATCTTGACGAATTGCGGCAGATCGCCCAGCAGACGCTGCAAAAGAACCTGGAAGATGCCCGCCGCATCTCCAAAACGCTCTATCGCCTCTACTCGTTCCCCAAACCGGTCATCGCCGCCGTCAACGGCGCAGCCATCGCCGGCGGCTGCGGCATCGCCACTCTCTGCGATTTGACTCTCGCGGTTCCAGAGGCCAAGTTCGGCTACTCCGAAGTCAAGCTCGGCTTCATGCCTGCCCTCGTTGCAGTTTTTCTTCTCCGGCAGATCGCCGAAAAACACGCACGTGATCTGCTCCTTACGGGACGCCTGATTGATGCTGCCGAGGCCCTTCGCATCGGCCTCATCTCGGAAGTCGTGCCGGCGGAGACTCTGATGGATCGCGCCCGCGCGCTTGCCAGCAGCTTGGTCGCCGCGAGTCCAACTGCCGTCATGCGCACGAAAAAATTCATCCTGGGCCTCGAACACAACGCGGTCCGCGCCGACCTCGAAGCCGCGATCGAAGCCAACGCCGACATTCGCTCCACGCCCGATTTCCACGAGGGCGTTAGTGCATTTCTCGAAAAGCGTCCGCCGAAGTGGGGCGGTGGCTAGCTCCGTGGGCGCCACAGGCAAATTCGCCGAGGCCACCGTCCGCGTCCGCTACGCCGAAACGGACCAGATGGGCGTGGTCTATCACGGTAATTTCTTCACTTGGTTCGAGGTGGGACGCGTCGAGTTCTGCCGCCAACAGGGATTCGAGTACAAGCGCATGGAGGCGGAAGACGATAGCTTTATCGTCGTCGCCGAGGCGAGCTGCCGCTACCTGCGACCAGCCCGCTTCGACGACGTTCTCTCGATCCGCACGAGCGTGTCCGCTGCGCAGCGCCGCATCATCCGCTTCGCCTACGAAATTTTCCATCAGGCTTCAGGCGAGCTGATCGCCACCGGCGAAACCACCCACGTGATTTGCGACCGTCTCGGCCGCCCAAAATCTCTTCCCGAAAAATATCGTCGATACTTTCCATCCGTAGCAGCGGAGAAATCCGGCCATGCCAGCAAGACCTCCAGTCGATAATCACGCCGCTGGCCTTGTCACCGATACTTCCCGTCCGCGCGCATCGTCGCTCCGTTGTGTCGCAATCGCGGCCTTGCTCTTCGCCGGATTCACGTTCGTGCCTGGCATCTCTCGCGCGCAATCCTCCAGTTGCGACGCACTGCGCTCCACCCAACACTCTGTCTACGGCTTTGAGCCCCCGCGCCTCACCGAGGTTGAGCGCACCGCCAAGTCGCAACAAATGGACCAATTCTGGGGCGCCGCAACCGTCCTCGGTCCCGCTGCCGTTCCCTGCCTGCAAGACATGCTCGCCGCGAACAAACAGGACCCATTCTTCCTTTACGACGGCTCGGCTCTTCTGTTCCGCATCGACAAATCGCCCGCCTCTCTTGCCGCGATTTCCGCCGCGCTTGCCGGCACGGATCT
>JASHRI010000113.1 GCA_030037435.1 Candidatus Acidiferrales bacterium
ACACTATGCAGGAAACTCAGATGATCAACAATCTGATCTGGATGGGTTTCCTGTTTCTTTCCGGCGCTACGATTCCGCTGGCGATTTTCCCGAATTGGCTGCAGCGGTTCGCTTTGTTCATCCCCGCCACGTATTTGGCAACGGGCCTCGAATCATCCGCTACGAATTTTGCGGGCTTAGGCGAAATCGCCACGGACGTGATCGCTCTCGCCATCGGCTTGGTGGTGGCATTTGAGGTTTCCCGGCAGCTTTTCCGCTGGGAGCCGGAAGCGAAAGTTTCAAGGCAGGCCAAATTGTGGGTTGTGGCCGCGCTTCTGCCCTTTCTATTGTTCGGCGCATGGGAGAATTGGACCGGCACGCGCCTGAAACAAATTCAGCAGGATTATCAAGTGCTCGCCGGTCACATGATGCCGATCGAGATGCCGAAGCAGACTTCGCAGTAGCATCGGCCGGTTCGTTTTTCGCTGTAAGTTGAATCCACATCCACCCGATTCTCATCGAAACTGGCAATAAAATTCTGTGGCGCGGATTGACGCTGTCAGTCACAGCAGCATCCGACGGAGGGCAATCATGAAGGCGATTGTCGTGCATGAATTTGGCGGCCCCGAAAAAATGCGTCTGGAGGATGTGCCCGACCTGAAGCCTGCTGTCGGCCAAGTGGTGATTCGCATTCGCGCCGCCGGAGTAAATCCCGTCGAAACCTATATGCGCGCAGGCACCTACCCGCGCAAGCCCACGCTGCCGTACACGCCCGGCACCGATGGTGCCGGAACCGTCGAATCAGTCGGCAAGGACGTGACGCGATTTGGCGTCGGCGACCGCGTCTATATCGCCGGCAGCCTGAGCGGCACTTACGCCGAGCAGGCACTGTGTGAAGAGCGCTCTCTTTTCCCTCTTCCCGCAAACGTGTCTTTCATCCAGGGCGCGGCAGTCCACATTCCTTATGCCACGGCTTTCCGTGGACTTTTTGATCGCGCCAGTGCGCGCGGCGGTGAAACGGTATTGATCCATGGCGCGAGCGGAGGCGTGGGAATCGCCGCTGTCCAGCTAGCGCGAGCCGCAGGTCTACATGTCGTCGGCACCGCGGGTTCCGAGCGCGGCCGCAAGCTCGTTGCCGCCGAAGGGGCGCACGCGGTTCTCGACCATACGTCTCCCGGCCATTTCGAAGAAGCGCTCGCGACGACGAGACATCGCGGCTTCGATGTGATCCTCGAAATGCTGGCCAACGTGAATCTCGCCAAGGATTTGTCGCTGATCGCTCCCCACGGCCGCGTCGTCGTCATCGGCAATCGCGGCACGATCGAAGTCAATCCGCGCGACGCGATGACGCGCGACGGCTCGATTCTGGCGATGAGTTTGTGGAACGCGACGCCTGAGGATCTGCTCCGCATTCATTCGGCCCTATCGGCTGGGCTTGAGAATAAAACGCTTCGCCCGGTGGTCGGTCAAGAGATACCCTTGGCGGAAGCCTCGCGGGCCCACGTTGCGGTGATGGAAGCCGGCGCCCATGGCAAGATTGTTTTGATTCCCTGAAAAATTCGCCTGCGCGGAGGAGCTTCATGCAGCAATCGACCACAGCCGCTGAGAACCGGCCTCCGCAAGCGGCAATCGCGCTCAAGCCGATCGCGGGGGCAACGGCATGATCCTTCCAGCCGTCATCGGCGTGCTGATCATCGCGGTCATCCTCTGGGAAGCGTTCGAAACCGTCGTGTTGCCGCGCCGCGTCGTGCGCCGCTTCCGTGTCACAGTTCTTGTTTACCGTTCTATGTGGGGGCCGTGGAGGGCACTCACGCACCGAATTCGCAAGAGGACGCGCCGTGAAACCCTTCTCAGCTACTTCGGACCGCTCTCAATCTTGTTTTTATTTGTCTTCTGGGCCGTCGCGCTGATTTTCGGCTTTGGCCTGGTTTATTACAGCGCAAACGCTCTCGCCCTCAACGGTTCATCTGTCTGGACCTACATCTATCTCAGTGGTACCACGATGTTCACGCTCGGCCTGGGTGATGTGGTTCCCCATAACTCGATTGGCCGCTTTTTGGCCGTTGCTGAAAGCGGACTCGGTTTTGGCTTTCTCGCGTTGATACTCAGCTACCTGCCAGTGATCTACCAGGCGTTTTCGCGGCGCGAAGTCAACATCGTTCTTCTCGACGCGCGTGCTGGCTCGCCTCCCACGGCTGCCGAACTTCTGCGCCGTCACAGCGGCCCGCTCAGCGTCGAGCCCCTCGAGCTTTTGCTGCACGATTGGGAGCGGTCTTCGGCCGAAATTCTCGAAAGTCACATTTCTTATCCTTCGGTCAGTTATTTTCGCTCGCAGCACAACAATGAATCCTGGCTCGCCGCCCTTACTGCCATGCTCGATGTCACCAGCCTCTTGATGTCTTGCGTCGAAAACACCATCGCGCGTCAGTCTCGCCTCACATTCGCAATGTGTCGCCATACCATCGTCGATCTTGCCCAGCTCTTCAATGCGGCGCCGATCCGCGACACCCCAGATCGCCTTCCGCCTGAGGAGTTCAATCGCCTTCGCGAGGCCTTGCAGCGCGCCGGATTTTCCGTGCGCGATGACGAGCCATCGCGCGAAAAACTCACCAAGCTGCGCGGAATGTACGAGCCCTACGTGCTCGCCCTTTCACGATATCTCTACATGGAACTCCCCCCCTGGATTCTGGCCAAGGAGATCACGGACAATTGGCGCACCAGCGCCTGGGGCCGCATCTCCGGCCTCGCCCCCAGTGACCGCCCCGAGCCGGACACTCACGCCGATTGATTCCTGGTATTTCGCGTTCAGCGGCGCAATCTGTTGCGGCCAAATTGGTATCGCGCGGCTGCGATGCTTACGTCACGCACGCCCTGGCGCCCAAAAGCCGTGTGCTATAATTTTTGTTGCGCCCCCGATAAGGACTATTTATGCGCTTGGGAGAGACAATGAGCCTGGCCAAGACCGATAAGATCTGGTGTAACGGCAAGTTCATCGCCTGGGACGACGCCAAGATCCACGTCCTCTCTCACGTCGTCAGCTATGGCTCCGCGGTCTTCGAAGGTGTGCGTTGCTACGACACTGCGCAGGGCCCGGCAATCTTCCGTCTGCGCGAACACATGCAGCGCCTTATCAACTCCGCGCGCATATACCGCATGGAAGTCCCCTTTGACGTGGAGACTCTCTGCCAAGCGAATCTCGATCTCGTTCGCGTCAATAAAATGACGGCCTGTTACCTGCGCCCCATCGTCCTTCGCGGCTATGGCGACGTGGGCGTCGATCCGCGCAACTGCCCGGTCGACGTCTATCTGGCCTGCTGGGAATGGGGAAAATATCTTGGCGACGAAGCTCTCCGAGAGGGCGTCGACGTCTGCGTCAGTTCCTGGAATCGCCCCGCGCCAAACACGCTGCCGCAAATGGCCAAAGCTGCCGCCAACTATATGAATTCGCAGCTTATCAAGATGGAAGCCAAGGCCAACGGCTACGTCGAAGGGATCGCGCTTGACGTGAACGGCTACGTCAGCGAAGGTTCCGGCGAAAATATCTTTCTCGTTTCCAACGGTAAACTTTCGACTCCGCCGCTCGGCAATTCGTCGCTGCCCGGCATCACCCGCGACGCCATCATCACCATCTGCCGCGATCTTGATATTCCCGTTGGCGAGCAGATGATTCCGCGCGAAATGCTCTACATCGCCGACGAAGTTTTCTTCTGCGGCACCGCGGCAGAAATCACGCCGCTCCGTTCGATCGACCGCGTCAAAATCGGCGCGGGGTCGCGCGGCCCAATCACCAAACGCATCCAGGAAGAATTTTTCGCGCTCACCAGTGGCCGCAAAGCCGATCGCCACGGCTGGCTTTCGCCCGTCGGCGTTCCCAGCGGCGCCGCCGTCCGGTAACGCTTCGCAAAATTACGCACCGCAGATGCAGCATTCGTTGCCCCGAGCGCATTCGCGCTCTATCGCGCGTTTAGCGCCCGTTTCTTTGACTCGCCTAGCCTAATCCATTAGAATCCGCGCACTCGGCGCGGCTCTTCTTTCTCGGGTTCGTGCGGAGTTCCGCCGACAGGAGCCGCGTGTACAACCTCCCGCAGAAGCTAGTCGCCGAATTCATCGGGACGTTCATGCTGGTTTTCATTGGCGCCGGGTCGATCTGTGCGGACCAGTATCTGCTGGCATCGGGACAGCCCGGCCTGGGCTGGCTCGCCATTGCCCTGGCGCACGGCCTGGCGATGGGAGTCATGTTCACGGCAGTGGCACACATCTCGGGAGGTCATCTGAATCCTGCAGTCACGATTGGCTTCTGGGTCACCCGCCGCCTAAGTACGATTCAAAGCCTTTGCTACTGGATCGCGCAGATTCTCGGCGCGTCGGCGGGTGCCTATCTCCTTGTCGCCGTCATTCCCGAAAGCGGCTGGCGCCTGAAGGCTCTCGGCTCGATCGCACCCGATCTGTCGCCCGACTTCACTCGCGGCCACGCCATCATCCTCGAGGCGATTCTGACTTTCTTCCTCGTTTTTGTCTTTTTCGCTACTTCGGTCGACGCTAAGGGTGTGCTGAACAAGCTCGCGGGGCTCGCTATCGGCCTCACCGTCACCATTGGCGTCCTCGTTGCCGGTCCACTCACGGGCCCGTCGCTGAACCCGGTCCGCGCCTTCGGCCCCGCTCTCGCCACGCATCATTGGCAGAACGACGGGGTGTATTGGGTCGGTCCCCTTCTCGGGGGGGTTGTTGCCGCCGTCCTTTACGACTGGATCTTCCTTCGCCAGCAGCCGCCGGGCTAATCTCTGAGGTCGCGAAAAGTACAGTTGCGCGCCTAGAAACCGCCCGTTCCGCCTTAATTGCCTCGTCCGTAGACGCATGCTAGCGTTGCTTGAAACCTTCTGACGGGGAAACTATCGCCATGGCCGTAGTAATCGACGATCTTCTGCGCCGCGCTGTCGAAAGCAGGGCTTCCGACCTGCACCTCAAAGTCGGCAACCACCCCTATCTGCGCGTCGACGGCATTCTCGGCGGGCTCACCGACGTCCCGCGCATCACGCCGGAGGAAATGCTGTCCATGGCCTTCAGCATGATGACCAACCGCCAGAAGCAGAAATTCAAGGAGACCGCCGAGCTCGACATGGCTTACGGCGTCGCAGGCCTGGGCCGTTTCCGCGTCAACGTCTTCCAGCAGCGCGGCAACGTCGGCATGGTTCTCCGCGTCATCCCGACCAAAATTCGTACCATTGAGGAGCTTGAGCTGCCCCGCATCCTCAGTCAGGTTTGCGAAGAGCAGCGCGGATTGGTCCTCACCACAGGCACCACCGGTTCCGGTAAGTCCACCACGCTCGCGGCCATGATCGACCGCATCAATTCTCTGCGGCCCGAGCACATCATCACCATCGAGGACCCGATCGAGTATCTTCACCGCGATAAGAAGGGCTTCATCAACCAGCGCGAAGTCGAGGTCGACACGTCCTCGTTCTCCACCGCCTTGCGCGCCGCGCTCCGCCAAGACCCCGACGTGGTGCTCGTCGGCGAAATGCGCGACCTCGAAACCATTTCCACCGCCCTGCTCGCGGCCGAAACCGGCCATTTGGTTCTTTCGACCTTGCACACCCTTGACGCAACGGAGACGATTCAGCGCATCATCGCTGTGTTTCCGCCGCCCGAG
>JASHRI010000114.1 GCA_030037435.1 Candidatus Acidiferrales bacterium
ATATTAGCGCAGTCTTTCCCGAATCGGTCGAGAGCCGCCCTCAGCGCACTTTCTCCGCTTCCACAATCCTTCGGACTCCTGCCAGCGGGCCGAGCTGGCTCTACGTTGGTGATGCAGCGATGAGCTTTGATCCCGTTTCAGGTGAAGGTGTCTATCAAGCGCTGCTGGGCGCCTCCCATGCAGCTATGGCGATTTGCAAATACTTTCGCACTGGCCGGGGTCTGCGATCTTACGATACTTGGCTTCGTAGTTCGTTTCGTCAATATCGGTCACTTTGGCACAAGTGCTATTCTGGCGAGCAGCGCTGGAATAGTTCGTTGTTTTGGCAGAGGCGCCATGCATCCATGGAAAGTTCAAAGGTGAATTGAGACGGAGTCGGAATTTGCTTGTACCAACCGATGTTAGAAACGAAAGGTCGCCAATATGAGCGCGCGATTGCTATGAGCGTTGGCCATAGCACTCGGTAATCGCATCGACAGGTTTGCGGTCGTCGCCATAGAGTGCCCGCAGACCATCGCATTGCTCGACGTTGAAAACTCCGTAGTAGCGAAGCAAGACGGAAGTTTTGTTATCTAGCTCTCCAGTTTCGTTGTTCTCCCGGGAGTATTCAGAAAACTTCCAGAACGACGTCCACTCCGTTCGTCGGCGACACAAAAGTTGCGCTCCGAATCTCGCATAACGGCACGGTTCTGGTCGTCCAAGGTAGGGTTGCCTATGCGCGCATAGGCGAGGAAATGGGCATCCACTTCACACGTCTAGAGCCAAGCGTCCACTCGATCCTAGATGATTGGCTTGCAGAACTCACCGTAACTTAGCCCGAAGCGCAACTTTATGCGTATCAGCGCCGAGAAATTTCGCCGCGTCAATAGTGCTTTAGCCAAAGCAGCGATCGCTCGAAAGTTGCGGTACGGCTGTACTGGAAGCTGCGTGAAGCAGCTCACCAGGCCGGAGCCACGCCAGGTGCGCTGTCAAGCGCGAGGCAAGACGCGACCGGCTAATTTGGTCTTTTATTTACCGAAGCCGAGGAAGATTTGAAGGTTCGATTCGCTATCAGCTAATCCAGTCGAGCACTTTATAGAAGGCTCCGGCAAGTGGAAGCAGCCAGGGCCGTTCGCCGTAAAATCCTGCCGGAGCGTTGGGGAAAGCGATGCCGTCAAACGGTTGCTGCCCGTTTCTAGCGGCAATTTTTCTGGCGATTTGGGTCCCCAAATAAGTAGCCATCGCGACTCCGTGGCCAGCAAAACCGATAGCGTAATGGACGCCTGCCATCTTGCCGGCGTGAGGCATAGTATCAAAGCAAAAATCAAGCGTACCGCCCCAGATATATTCCACCTTCGCGTCGCGCAATTGCGGAAAGACTCTCACCATGTCGCGCCGCAAAATCACGGCGCTATGTCGCACACTTGAAGGCGTTTCGGGAAGGAATGCCGCGCGGCCGCCGAACAACATACGGTTATCAGGCGTTAGCCGGAAATAGTGAAGGTAATGGCGAGAATCATAGATCATGCGGTCCCGAGGACTTAGTTGCTTGGATAAAGAATCCGGAAGCGGTTCGGTGGCAATAATAAAGGAGCCGATTGGAATGACTTTTTTGTGCATGGCGGGTACCAGCGAATAACCATAGGCACCGGTGGCAACGAAGACCTCGCGCGCAAAGACCTTCCCGCGCGAGGTAAACAGAGCGAAACCGGCCTCGCCGCGTTGCGAAGTGCGCTCGAGCCGCTCGACCGGGCAGTTTTCATAGATCGCCGCGCCCGTCTTTAGTGCCGCCCGCCCAAGGCCAGCGACATACCTGGCGGGCTGCAGACCAGCGCTTGCGTCATCAACTAACCCTCCGTGATAGATCTCCGAGCCGATCTCTTGCGCCAGTTGACTCGGCGACACGATGCGCACCGTGTGTTGAAAGTGTCTCGCGATGAATTCCGCCGAGCGGGCATAGCTGACGAAATGCGGCTTCTTCGAAGCAACTTCTACATGGCCGCAACGGCGAAAATTGCATTCGATCGCCTCTGCACGGACGATCTCCTCTACGCAGTCAATCGCAGCCAGCGAGGCCGAATACATGCGCTGTGCGACCTCGATGCCATAATGCCTTACCAGCGTCTCGGCGCTCAGCTTCAATCCCGTCAGCACCATGCCGCCGTTGCGGCAGCTTGCGCCCCAGCCAACTGTCTTGCTCTCTAGCACCATCGTTCTCGCGCCCAATTTGGATAACTCAAGCGCGGCAGCAAGACCAGCAAACCCTGCGCCGATTACGGCGACATCGACACTTTCGAGAAGAGGGCCCTCAGTGCCGGGAGGAATATCGGACTGCGTCAACCAGTAGTTCGCATAGCGCAGGTTCGCGATCTCGTTTGGCATTCGCTCAACGAGGATGGGTGAACCCATTTGCGGTGATATATCGCTCAAGCTTCGCGTTCGCCCTTCAGAGCTATCTTGCGGCAGAACCTTCGGTTGGCTCACGCCTTTCCGAACGCCAAGGTTTCCTGAATCGCGCGATAAGCCTGGTCGATAGCCACATTAGTATAAGCACGGCCATCTGAATCGGAGTTGGCGATCATGATGCGGCCAAACGGTCGTCTACCGATCACGCAAGGGCGCTCCGATTCGGGGCGGCCAAGGGGCTCGAAGAGGGGGTTGTACTCATAGGCGTAGCCGTGGGGCCAGCGGTTGACCGTGATGGCGAGGATGTCGCGGGCAGCATCGAAGCCTCCCTCAGCGAGTACTCGGCCCAGTAGATCGCGTACGTTCCGTTCAAACGTAGCAAATGGGGTCCGGTAGAGGTCCCAATACCCGGCCTTGTACTGCTCCTTGCACGGCAGACCTGGATGGCAGGGCGTTCGCAGAAGGTGAAGTATGCACGAATCTTCGGGCGAACTGGGGAAGTGGTAGTCGCCGATCGACACCGGGAAATCCAAATCGATGTTGCTAAAATAGCCGCCCGGACAGTAGATCGAGCTGATACCGAGCTTTTGAAATGCCGTCCAATTCCTGACTTGAACGTTGGTGTATACCAGCGGTTCCTTTACCGCGTAGGTAAGCGCCTCCTTTTGTGAATCCGGCATTTCCGGACAAAGATAAGGAACGACGCAGTTGAAACAGCCCATCACGCAAAAGCTACTGCGCACTCGGTAGAGCTTTCCGTGCCGAAAGTACGCAACCTCGACCTCTTTGGCAGCCGCGGGATTCTCCTGAGATCCACCGATGTTGCGCGCCCGCACGCCGGTGCTGTTCAGCCGGATGCGCACGCGGTTGTCGGGCCGATCCAGGCTCCCGTAGTCCATCTTGGCTGTGACGATATCTTCCATCGTATGACCGGGAGCCGATCCCGGCACGAGCGAGCGAACCAGCAGACGTGCGATCGAGGCGTTTCCGTCGGGGAAATGAAAAATGTAGGGTTCTTCCTTTTCGCCCTGCCGTTCACGCAATGGTATGCCTTTGAACCCGGGATAACCCATGGAGTGGCAGCTGAGCGCCGACACCGCGTCGATGCCGAGGCAATAAAGATCGTGCGGCGCCTGCTGGAAAAGCTTGACAATATCGGAATGGACCTTGGCGTCCTTCAGGAGGAAATCTGCATAGCTGGTCTTGATGAGCCTTGCGCGTAGCTGTTCCCCGCTAAGACCGGGCAAATAATTGACCTTGTCGTTCAAGAGCTGGTGCAAGTCACGCTTGGCTTGAGGCGCGATCGGCATCTCGTCAATACGGCCCACCGGAACAGCCTCGGTGTCCGGATTGAGTTGCACGCCAGCGCCAGGTAGAAGGCGATCGACGACAAACGTTTCCCGGTCGAAGAAAACTGCGGCGCGCAGGCCCATCGAGGAGTACAAGTTGCGGTCGAAATCTTGATAAAAGCGGCTGACCTCGATCCCAAGATCTCGCAAAAGACCGATGGCTTGCGAGCTGTAGCTGCCCGGCGCCTCGATTGACTGTGTTCCAGCATAGCCCAGCAGCAACTTGCCATCGGGCGCGTGGAATTCGTTGCGTTTGGCATCGCCTCCAAAATCGTCCTGGTTTTCCAAAATCAAGATGCGTACGTTTGGTCCGACAGACTGACGAAAAAAATATGCCGCTGCAAGGCCACTGATTCCCGCCCCGACGACTACCAAGTCGTAGCTCTCGCCTGCGTCAACAATATTGCCAGCGTTGTTCCAGAAATCGTGGTCCCGAAGCAAGTGCATTGCTTCGAACGATCCGGGGTTTTCGCCCCGGATCATGCTCTCCAAACCGGGCGGATAGTATTGCGGGTCTTTTTCAGTAATTCCCTTTGAAAGGAAATACTCTTCTGCAGTGGCATCGGCGCCTTTTTCCGAATTCAGCGCCGCGGCCATGGCGTTGTGGTCGGAAGCGTGCGCGACCATCCCCGAACCTAGCAAGCTAGCGCCTAGTGTCACGGCTGCGCCGTTTAGAAAATCGCGCCGGCTGATGGGGCAGCCCATACCAAGATCGCGGTCGTCCTTTTTTCCGCTCATGGCTATTTACCCTTTGTGGCTGAATGAAGGCTCGAAGGCCTACACGAGGGCTCGGCTCCTATAGCGGGGAGCAAAACGTGATTTTCGTTCTCCCATTCCTCACCCAGAGACAGAAGCGGCAGTTGCCGATAGCCGGGACGTTTGGCTTTCCCTTCCCAACAGCTCATTGACGGCACGAAACGCCTGATCGATCGCTTGATCGGTGTATGCGGCGGCTGCGGCGTCGGAATTCGCAATGGCAATGCAACCGAAGCGCTTCCGACCGGTTTCGCAAGGTGCCTGGCCCGCCGGCCAACCCGGGTCCCACAGCGGGGTGTATTCGTAAGCGTAGCCATGCGACCAGCGATTGACCGTGATCCCGGCAATATCCCGCGCCGGGTCGAAGCCGCCCGCGCCTAATACCCGCGTCAGCTGCTGGCGGATATTCCGCTCGAACGTTTCAAATGTCGTCCGGAACAATTCATATCGACCCGATTCCTGCTGATCGCGCGCAGACAAGCCCGGCTGACAAGGCGTCCGGAGCATGCGCACCAGGATCGGCTCGTCGGGAGACTTGGGACTAGTAAAGTCGCCGATGTCGACGACAGAATTCAGCTCCACACTATTGTGATACATCCCCGGGCAGGAGACGCCTTGAATGCCGAGCTTGGTAAAGGCGTGCCAATTATTGAGTGCCACTGTTGTATAGATTAGTGGCACCTTGATGGCGTAAAGCAGGGCCTGTTTCTGTTTGGTGGGAAGCTGCGGGCAGAGGAAGGGAATCATGGTGTTGTAACAGGCCATGACGGCCATTTTCCCGCGGACCGAGTATACCTTCCCTTGGCCGTCGTTTTGTGAATAGGCGATTTGCACTTCTTTTGCCGATTCAGGATCGCCCAAATTTCGTGCGCGCACAGCGGGGCAATTCAATCGAATTCGAACTTGGTTATCGGAGCGATCCAGACGGCTGTAATCGAATTTAGCCGTAACGATATCTTCGGCCGTATGTCCGGGAGCGGAGCCGGGGATCAGCGATCGCACCAGCAAACGAGCGATGGAAGCGTTGCCGTCGGGATAATGAAAGAAGTAGGGCTTCTTGTTCTGGGCAACGTCGCCTGCGGCGGTGAAGCTTAGCAGGAATCCATCCTCCGGAACCCGCTTCAGTCCGAGACCGTTAAATCCCGGCCAGCCTTGCGCCCATAAGTCGAGCGCTGCGACGGCATCGATGCCGATACCGTAGAGGCCCCACGTGCGGGTTTGGAAATACGGAATTATACCCGGGTTGAGCTTCGCTATTTTTAGCAAGAAATCCTTGTAGCTCATGTGGGCCAGTTTCTGCTTCTTTTCCAATTCAGTGAGGCCCTGCATGTAATCCGTGTTGCCTGTCTGGAGCCGAATAATATCGCGCTGGACCTCTGGCGAAAGCGGCGTTTTTTGAAGAAATGCCTCCCATTCTTGCGGATTGGGAGGCTGCTCGCGGTTAAACCGTCCCGGTTCGCCAACGACCAATCGATCGACGCCAAAGGTCTCCTTGTCGAAAAAAGTGCCGCTTTTCAATCCCAAAGTACGATAGAAGCCGGGATTAGCGCATTTTGCTTGCAGCGCCGGCGGATCGACCCCCAATTCGCTGAACAGCCCCGCCGCTTCCAGACTGTAGTTAAAGGGCGATTCGATGCCCATGGTGCCCCCATTCATCAGGAGCATCCGGCTGCCGATGTGGAATTCGTTGCGCTTGGCGTGGCCGCCGAAATCGTCATGGTTGTCCAAGATCAAAATGCGGGCAGAGGGGCCGGCGTACGACCGGAAGAAATAAGCGGCTGCCAGCCCGCTGATGCCCCCTCCTACCACAACCAAATCATAGCTTTCGCCAGTTTCTTCAGGCTTTCCCGCATCACTCCAAAAATCATCGTCCCGCACAGAATGGGGCACTTCGAACGAGCCCGGGTGATTGCCGCGCATCTCCGACAATATCGGCGGGTAATAGCCAGGGTCGGCGGGCGTGATTCCTCGAGCCAACAGCGGCGCCTGCGCCGAAACGTCCGCGCCCTTACCCGCCGGAGGCACCGAAGGTACCGTGAGTCCATCGCGACCTGGGGGCGCTGACGCCAGCGTGGTTTTGCCGCCTGCCACTCCCGCGGCGACCACGGCCACACCGTTCAAGAAGTCGCGACGTGTGATCGGGCATTTCATCCCCAACGTGCGATCTTCGCTCTTTTTCTCAGAGTGGCTGAACGGGCATCTCATGCGAGCGTTATCATCGCCCTTCTGTTTTTCCCGGCTCATCGTGATTGCCTCATTTCTGCGAGCGCATCACACACAAATCACAGTAGACCTCAGCCCACGCGCCCTCCCCCCATGCCCGTCGATGAGTTTCCCGAATGCGCAACGCCGAGCCGGATCAATGAGCAGCTTGGCCTGCCGATCGGAATGAATTCCGCCCGACCCTAAAAGTCGAGCCGCAAAGCCAACTGCAAGATTCTCTGAGGCAAAGTTGACGAAATCACTCCAAACGTCGAAGAAGTGACCCTCGTAGCGCTATTGGGTGGATTCTCGAATTCCGCATGATTGAAAATGTTAAAGGCCTCGACGCGAAACGTTAAGTTCAGGCTCTCGGTCAGAGGAATTTTCTTTGCCAGCGACAAATCCAAATTGCTCCACCCTGGACCGATGATACTGTTTCGCCGATAGGTGCCGTAGAATCCGAGCGGGCAGGTGTCATAGGAGCTGCTGACAATGCATGGGTCTACGCCAAAATCCGCGGGGTTGAAATAGAAGTTCCCCGTAATGGTGTTTCCTTCGGCGTCGGTGATAGTTTGCACGGTCCTCGGGCTGAATATCTGGACACTCGAAGTGAGGCGGTCGGGCCGCACGGCATTTCGGTCGCCATAACCCGAAGGTCCCGGATTGCTCTGCGGATCTCCGGATGGGTAAACCGACATGTCGATCGGGGAACCGGACTGCACGCTAAAGATGGGGTACAAGGTCCAGCCGTCGAGCGCCCTCTTCGGGCCATTTGTCCACCAGCGGTCAAAAGGTAACGTCCAGCCACCGCTCAACACGAAACGGGACGGCGAATCGATATCGGAATTGCCATACTCGGCATTTGGATCGGCTGCGGGAAAGTGGATGTCCGCTGTCGCGTTCCTGGAGTCCCATTCCGACCCGTTGTCGAGACTGTGTGACCAAGTGAAGGAAGCGGTGAAAAACGCACTGCCAAAATGTCGAACGTCTCCCGTCTGTTTGGTCAAGCTGGCCACCAAGGCGCTGTAATTCCCATTTACCAGGTTGTCGAAGGTCGTCATGGGAGAGTAGCAGGGACCACCGCAGACAGCAGTGCCTGCTGCGCCGAGTTTTAGATTGTCGATGCGCTCACCGGAAAGCGCGGTGCACTGGCCCGAAAGGTCCGTTGCGGAACACGTGATCGTGCTGGGAACGATCGGATTTTCGTCAGCCCACGTGATTCCATGTTTCGAGATGTTTCCGACGTACCCGATTTCCGCCATCAAGCCCGGCGCCAGTTGCCGTTGAAGCGTCAAGTTGTACTGATAGATGTAGGGCGTGCGCAGGTGGGGATCCACGAAGTACACGCTCTGGTTAAAAGGTACGTACCCTTCGTTAACAAAATTCAGATTCTTAGGGGGCGGAGTCGAGGGAAATGGATCGCCGGTGGCCGTGGAGTAGATGGCGCTCGCGGCGTAGGGATTTGGCATAATTCCCGGCGCGCCGGCAAAGCCGGAGTTGATACCTGCGGCGTTGGTAGCGGGCGCAAAGTATTCGATAAACGAACTTCCCCAGAATGGCGGCACGTCGTCATCCCAGTCGGCCATCCATCCATTCAGGGAGTCATAAAAGACCCCAGCGCCACCACGCAGACTAGTCTTGCCATCGCCGGTCACATCCCATGCGAAGCCGAATCGCGGCGCCCAATCGAGGTGATCGGCGAAATACCAGCCTTTAGGCGCGCCGGGGTCGCCGGGAACTACCAGGCCGGGAGGCGCGTTAGTGAATCTTTGGGAGGTCAGTCCAGGGATGTAGTCGAAAGTTGCACCCGCAGGATCGGTTTCCGGGCTGTAATATTCGTAGCGAAGGCCCATCGTAAGAGTCAGGTGGGTAGTGACTTGCCAAGAGTCTTCACCGAAAGCAGAGTACTCGTGTTGATACTCGCCGTTGATACCCCGCGCGGATTGATAGAAGTAATCGGGAAGACCCATCAAGAAATCAGCGAGGTCGTTGCCCGAGCCGATGCCGGTTCCCGCTCCATCAAATTCGAAAGCACCATTTGTCTGATAGGTATAGGTGGAGCGTTCTCGAACATCGGTGAACGAGGCCCCGAAATTCCACGTGTTCCTTCCGTGAATCCACGTAAAAATATCCGAGAAACCAAACGTCGTGTCAGCCTTCTTGTCCGGTATGTTCGGGTTGAAGCCGATCTGCAGGCCAGCAGTGTCCCAGGAAATATCCTGTGGCCCGAAATAGTCGTCAGAGTTGATATTGACGCCAAGCTTGGAGCCCGAGGGAGGAGCGTTGGTCGGAGTGCCGGTGTAGCTAAGGCGTTCCAGAGTCGCGCGCGCTACGTTCAGCTTGGTCGCAGAAATCGTTCGGGTCCATGCCAGGTTGGCGAAGGTGTCCCAGGTAGTAGTCTGGGAGCCATAACCCGGAACATCGGACGTTCCGCTGTTAAAACTATCGCCTGTAACACCGAGCGGGTCCGTTGTGGGCGCGTTCTGCCTGCCCACTACGAACGAAAGCCGATCTTTGCTCGAGACGTAATAATCGACTCGGCCGGTATACTGGTCGAAATTGTCCCGGAAGCTGCCTGTGGGTACGATTGTGCCCGTGGGCGTGCTCGGGATCAGTCCGGCTGTGATATAGGCTTGGGCCACGGGATCGATGCTGCTGGGGGCGATAATCCCCTGAGCGGCCATCGCTGAATTCGGTTGAAAGTAGGAATTGGCCTGGAGGAAGGAGACCACGTTTGGATCGGGTGCCCCATTGCTGGCTTGCGAAAAATTCCCCGTCAATTCCGCCGGCGTGTAAACATCGACCAGTTGGCCCGTCTCGGTTTGATTCTGCCGCTGCCCCTCGTAGCCGAAGAAGAAGAACAGCTTATTCTTCAGGACTGGCCCTCCGACTGTGCCGCCGAACTGATTGCGCTTCAGGTTGGGACGGGGGATGACCGGTAGGCCGAGAGCTGGCTGCTCGTTATTAAAAAAGGTGTTGGCGTCGAAATCCGTATTGCGCAAGTAATCGAAAGCGCTTCCGTGCCACTGATTCGTGCCCGATTTGGTTTCCTCCGAGACGACTCCGCCGGCACTGTGGCCGTATTCGGCCGTGTAATTGTTTTCCAGGACTCTGAACTCGGCAACGGTGTCTGGATTGGCGTCGAAAACTGCCGTGCCAGCAGTGACTGAGTTGTTTATGCCGCCATTCAATAGATATAGCACCGAATCCGGTCGGCCTCCGGCGATACTGAATTCGCCTGATGTGGCTGTCCCTCCTACCCCCGGGGTAGGGGCGACGCCTGGCTGAGTGATGGCCAAACTGAGTGTGTCGCGTCCATTCAAAGGAAGGTTCTGAACTGTATCGCCTGTAACAACGCCGCCAACTGTGGGTACTTGGGTTTCGACCTGGGCTACATTGGCGTTTACCTCAACTGACTGGCTGACGGCGCCAACCTGCATTTGCACGTTGATCAACAACGATTGATTGATGTTCAGCTGCTCGGCGCTGGTGGTTATTTTCGTAAAGCCAGAAAAGGTCACGGTCACGGAATAGTTGCCGATGGGCAGCTCGTCGACATGATAGGCGCCGCGGTCGTCGGTCAGCGCACTCCAACTCACGCCCGTCTCGACATTGGTGACCGTGACTTGCGCTGCTGGAATGGCTGCTCCTTGCGTGTCGCTGACGTTTCCCAAAATTCGGCCGGTCGCATTCTGTGCCTCGAGGGAATGATGGGGGAACAGGGCGATACAGACCAGCAATACAAACGTCCCTTTCAGCCAGTGGCGCAATATGCGGAAAT
>JASHRI010000115.1 GCA_030037435.1 Candidatus Acidiferrales bacterium
ACGACAGCACGATTTCCATCTTCACCGGCAATGGCGATGGCACTTTCAAAACCCCGGCCACTCTGATCACTCTCTCGCCCGGCTCAAAGCCTTCGGCAATTGATGCTGTCGACGTGAATGGCGACGGCCATCTGGATCTTGTGATCGCCAATGAAGGTAGTAATTCAATTTCCGTATTTCTTGGAAACGGCGATGGCACTTTCACCCAGGCATCGGGATCGCCCTACGCCGTCGGCAATTCGCCCACCGCCATCGTCTCGGCCGATTTCAATAGCGACGGAATTCCCGATCTCGCAGTGGCGAACAGCGGAGCGCCGTTCACCGCCAGCAACGGCACGGAGGTAACCGGCAACAGCGTTTCCATTCTTCTCGGCCTGGCCGATACAAATGGAGGAGCATCCGGCACGTTCGGTACGCCGACGGCTTTCGCTGCCGGAAACGGTCCAACCTCTCTTGCCGTCGGCGATTACAACGTCGACGGCCTGCCCGATCTCGCCGTCGCCGCCAAGACGGACAATGCGGTAGCCGTTCTCTTGAACGAAGGCAGTGGTCTCTTCGGCCCGGACTTCGAGTTGCCCGTCGGTTCGCAGCCGGTTTCCATCGCTTCGGCTGACTTCAATGGCGATGGCAAGGCCGACGTCGCCACTGCCAACAGCGCCTCAGCCAATGCCAGTGTCATCCTGAATTCTTCGAACTTTACGGGAGAAGGCGCTGCCGAGCCGCAAACGCTGTTTCCGGGTGTTCAGTACATCGATCTTGGATTGAAGATCAAAGCCACTCCGCGCATTCACTCCAATAACGATGTGACGCTGCAACTCAGTTTTGAAGTGAGCAGCCTCACCTCTCAAAGCTTCAACACGATTCCGGTCATCGACAGCGAAACCGTCGATCAAGCCGTGCGCGTGGGAGCAAATCAGACAGCCATGCTGGCCGGGTTTCTTCAGTCGCAAGTGACCAACGCGATCAATGGTACGCCCGGCATCTCTGAACTTCCCGGGCTCGATTGGCTGACGGCGAACCACAACGATCAACAGCAAAGCCAGGAACTGTTGATCCTTGTCACGCCCCGAATGGTTCGTTTTGCACCGCGCGAGGATCACGTGATCTATGCGGGCCAGGGTGGCCCTGAAGGCGCAGCGACCGCCATCGGGGTCCCATCCGCCGGAGCGTTCGAACGTGGAGTGCCTCCGCCTCAGCAGGTACCCACGGAGGCGCCGCCTCAACAGAATCCGCCGCCTGGCCAGAGTCCGCCGTTCCAACGAAATCCTCCGCCCATGCAACAACAGAATCAGCAGCCTGACGACCAATAGGTGCCACGCGTCTCAAGTTGTGTGGACCGATTCAGGGCGTAGCGTCGAGCACCAGGATCGGTTGGTAGGTTCGCGGCACAACCGGCTCTGCAATCGCAATCAATTGCCCTTGCTGGCTGAACACGCGCAATCGAGACGGCTTCCATTCGCCGGAATCGAGCTGTGCCGTGGCGCCCTGTGCCGCGGTGGTCTGTCCCGGTTCAATTTGCGCCAGCGGCAGCGTGAACTTCGCGCCATGCCGCACGCGCTTTTCCACGATCGGCAGCACTGTTGCCCGCGGCAGCTCCGGCAGCAGATTTTCCAGAGGCATCACGCGCTCGGCAAACCTGCCCGCCTTGGCATCCTCGGCTAATTCAGCGAGCGGCACAGCACGATCGAGCGTGAATTCTCCCACCGCTGTTCGCGCGATTTGCGCAAGATGCGCGCCGGCGCCCTGCATCCTCCCCATATCGTGCGCCAGCGAACGAATATACGTTCCCGCACCGCACTCCACCGTGAACCTCGCGGTCGATCCTTCAATTTCAGTCAGTTGGAACTCATACACTTCCACCTCGACGGGCGCGAGTTCCACAGGCTTGTTCTTTCGCGCCAGTTCGTGCGCTGGACGCCCGTGAATTTTCTTCGCTGAAAATGGAGGCGGCGCCTGCTGGATCTTGCCTACAAATTTATCTGCGAGCTCTTGCACTTGTGCAGCGTCGAGCGTGGGCGCTGAATCATCCGTCAGGGGCTCACCATCCGCGTCGTATGTGTCCGTCGAATATCCGAACCGCATCGCGCAGGTATAACGCTTTCGCCGTCCTGCATAGAAACGAGCCAGGCGCGTCGCGCGTCCCAGCGCGAGCACCAGCACTCCCGTCGCCAGCGGATCGAGCGTGCCTAGGTGCCCGATTTGCCGGAACCCCGCCATCCGGCGCACGGCTTCAACCACATCATGTGAAGTTTTCCCGCGCGGCTTGTCGACCACCAAAATTCCATCAATCGGCGCGGGTTTTGGACTTCGCGACATTTGCTTCGTAGCGCCGGATTTCAGCCGGCATTTGCCAGGGCTGCGCGCCCCGCTACGATTTCTCCGGATGGCTTACTTTTCGCAGCAGGTTGTCGATGCGCTGCCCATATTCTTCCGATTCGTCGATCAGAAAAAGCACTTCCGGCGCCCGCCGCAGTTGCAGACGCTCCACCAGTTCGTGGCGAATGAATTTCGACGCCCCCTTCAGGCCTTCCATCGCATCCGCGCGTTCCTCGGCGTCTCCATCGAGCTGGATAAAGACGCGCACCACACGCATCCCAGGAGCCACGCGCACTTCGGTGACGGTCAACGGCACGGCCAGCCGGGGATCCTTCAATTCTCCCGCCAACATCATTCCCACTTCGTGCCGGATTTCCTCCGCCACTCGCTCCGTACGATGACCACCAACCGTCATTCTTGATCCTCGAAATATTCGATTTCGCGCGACACTAAATCGCGTCCCAGCACGCGCTCCGATTCCTCGGCGATCGCCTGCAGCGATTCTTCCAGATGTTTGCCGTCGCCGGAAATGCTCACTACGCCCACTCGCGAGCGTTGCCACAGCTCCTGATGTTCCAGTTCGGCGACGGCCACGTTGAAATGCGCGCGCAATCGGTCCTTCAGGCTGCGCAGCACCTGTCGCTTGTCTTTCAAAGACCGCGCGTCGGGGATGTGTATTTCCAGGGTGAGAAGACCGATTGGCATTTCCGCCCCACCGAGCTCACTCACGGAAACGGTCGAACCCAATTCGTCGCAGACTCAGCTCTGATTTCGCCGTACGGCCGAGCCGCGCTTCCGCGCCGTCAGCTGCGGCTTGCTTCCGCGGCGCCTTGCGGACGGCCGCGATCGGCCGCAGCCATCTCCACAGGCTGAAGCTTTTCCATCTTGAAGCATTCGAGCACGTCGCCGACCTTCACGTCATTGAAGTTCGAGACGCCCACGCCGCACTCGAATCCGGTGCGCACCTCATTCACATCGTCCTTGAACCGGCGCAGCGATTGGATTCGTCCCGTGTAGATCACCACATTGTCGCGCAGCACGCGCACATCCGCGTCGCGCTTCAAAATGCCGTCCTGCACCGAGCACCCGGCGATCATTCCCACGCCCTTCACGCGGAATGTGTCGCGCACCTCGGCGCGTCCCATATACGTCTCCTTGATCACCGGAGCCAGCAATCCCGCCACGGCCTTCTTAAGTTCGTCCAACAATTCGTAGATGATTGTGTGCAGGCGGATGTCCACGCCTTCGCGTTGCGCGAGGTCCGTGGCCTTGCGCTCGGGCCGCACGTTGAACGCCACGATAATCGCGTTCGATGCCGAAGCAAGAATCACGTCCGATTCCGTTACGGCGCCGACGCTGGCCTGAATCACTTTGAGCTTCACGTCGTCGGTGGAAACCTTTGGCAGCATTTCGTTGAGCACTTCCACGGAACCTTGCACGTCTGCCTTGATTACCACCGGCAGTTCCTTCACTTCGCCTGCCCGGAGCTGTTCGTGCAATTGATCGAGCGTGAGCCGGCCCGAGGCTGTCTTCGCAAGGGAGGCCTCGCGCTGCTTCGATTGGCGGTATTCTACGATGTGGCGCGCCTTCGCTTCATCCGCCACCTGGAATTGATCGCCCGCTTCGGGCACGCCCTGCAAGCCGAGCACTTCCACTGGCGTGGCCGGCCCCGCTTGCTTGATCGCCTGCCCGCGATCGTCAAACATCGCGCGCACTTTCCCGTATACCGAGCCGACGATGAACACATCACCGACGTGCAACGTGCCGTTTTGCACCAACACGGTTGCCACGGGTCCGCGGCCCTTGTCCACGCGTGATTCCAGCACCGTTCCGCTGGCAGGCGCGTCGGGATCGGCTTTGAGTTCGAGCAAATCGCCGGAAAGCAAAATCATTTCCAACAGATGCGACAAATTCTTTTTCGTCTTGGCCGATACTTCAACCATCACGGTCGTGCCGCCCCAATCCTCCGGCATCAGTCCGCGGTCGGAAAGCTGCCGCTTCACGCGCTCCGGCTGCGCATCGGGCTTGTCGATCTTGTTCACGGCAACCACGATCGGCACGCCCGCAGCCTTGGCGTGTGCGATCGCCTCTTCCGTTTGCGGCATCACCCCGTCGTCCGCGGCGACCACCAGCACCACTACGTCGGTCACCTTCGCGCCGCGCGCGCGCATGCGAGTGAAAGCTTCGTGGCCCGGTGTGTCGATGAAAACGATTCGCCGGTCTCCGCTCACATGCGCCTCATACGCGCCGATGTGCTGCGTGATCCCACCCGCTTCGCCCGCAGCCACTTCTGTCTCGCGGATGGCATCGAGCAAGCTCGTCTTGCCGTGGTCCACATGGCCCATCACCGTCACGACGGGCGAGCGCGGCTGCAAATTCCCGGTGCGCTCTTCCTTTACCTTTTCTTCCTGAACGAGCTGTTCCTCGAACGTGACCACCTTCACGATTCCGTTGAACGACTCGGCCAGGCTGGTCGCCGTAGCCACGTCGAGCGCTTGGTTGATGCTGGCAAACACTCCGCGGTCGAGCAGCGTCTTCAGCAATTCCTTGGCGCGAATGTCGAGCTTCTCCGCTAGCTCGCGAACCGTGATGCCTTCTGTGACAATCACTTCCCGCGCCTCGCGTTGCACCGGCGCGACCGGTTCCGCTTGCGCTGTGCGGCCGGCTCCCACCCCAGGACGCGTCCGCACCGGGTGCAGCCTTCGCTCACCCTCGGCAAAACGCTTTTCAATAAGCGGGCGTCCCCGCGTGGCAGGAGGCTTGCGCGCGTAAAGGGGCTTGCCAGGTTCCGCCTTCGGAATTCCGGCCACACCACCTGGACCAGGCCGCGGTCCACCGCCCGGCCCTTGTCCGGGTCGTCCTCCTCCGGGTCGCGGAGGGAATCTGGATGGTGCACCGCTTGGGCCGGGTCCGCCGGGACGACTTTGGCCGGGGGCTGCCGCAGGCCTCATGCCCTGTAGAGCACCTGGTCTGCTCTGAAGCGGCTGCCCGGGGCGCATCGGATGTCGCTGACCTGACGGTGGACCTGCCGGCCGCTGCCCCATCGGGGTCGTCGCCGGTCTTGGCGCACTTGTCGAACTTGCTGCAGGCGCCGCTGGGGCGGCCGCTGCCGGGCGTTGCACCGCTGGTCCAGTGGGCGGCGCGCTCGTCGGATGGGATGGAGTCGCCGCTGGCGCAGCGGGCCGCACCGACGTCGCAGCTGGTGCCGAAGCTGCCGGGCGGACAGGTGCTTGCGCCGGTGGTTTCGGAGCGGCAGCTGGACCCGCCACGCCCGGCTTCACCGCCGCCGGTTGCGTCGCGACGGGAGCTGCCGGAGCCGTAGCGGGCCGGGGCGGAATTGCCGCAGGACGTGCGGCGGTCGGTGCAACAACCGCAGCGGGAGGCGCTGGCGGTTTTGCAGCGGCCGGCGTGCCTGGCGCGGCGCCGGGACGAGGCGTCGAAGGCGCCGGCATCGGAGTTGGAGCTGGAGCCGCTGGTCGCGCCGGTCTTTTCGTTGCTGCCGACTTCGCCGCTTCTGCCGCGGCTTCCTGCTCAGCCAGGTCGCGGAAATGCTTCCGCACCAATTCGGCCTTGTCGAGATCGAGCGAGCTCGAGTGCGTCTTCTTTTCAGTGACGCCGACTTCCGGCAGATAGTCGATCAGTACCTTGGCCTTGATCTCGAGCTCTCGCGCCAGTTCGTTGATGCGAATTTGATTGATGTCCGCCATTGAGTCCTAAATCGCAGAGAGCGTTTCGACCTTGCATTGGCTGCGCCGCTCGTGTTCTGCGCTATTTTTCTGAGCTTTCCTCCGCACCCGGTTCTTGCCTGGGTGATGTTTCATCGCCGGCCGATCCGTCCGCTCCGGCAGCAGCTGCAGAGGCCTCCGGCTCGCTTTCCTCGGCGGGTTCAGGCTCGGCAGGCGCATTCTCCGCGGGAGGAGCCTCCGTCGTGGCCTCGTCCGCCGCCGCTTCTTGAGCAGGCGCTTCTTGCGCTTGTGCTTCCTCGGACGCGGCTTGTGCGTCGAGCGCTTCGAAATACGCTGCAACGGATTGGTGGATCTTCTCCACCATCTTCTCGCCAATGCCGGGAATTTCAACCAGCTGCTCGGGCGTCATATCTGCGAGCTTTTCGACGGAAGTGATTCCCGCAGCTTCGAGTTTCTCGATGGTCTTCGGCCCCACACCCGAAAGCTCCGAAAGCGCCGTGCCCGGAGCGGTGAGCGCCGCCATTTGAGCTTCGATCTCGCGGCGCTTTTCTTCTTCGCTCTTGATGTCAACATTCCAGCCGATCAGTTTGCTCGCAAGGCGCACATTCTGGCCTTTTTTGCCGATCGCGAGCGAAAGCTGCGTATCCTCAACGATCACTTCGAGCCGTTTCTCCTCGGGATCGACGATCTGCACGCGCGTCACCTTCGCGGGACTCAGCGCTTTTTGCGCGAAAGCAATCGTCTCTTCGCTGTACGGAATGATGTCGATCTTTTCACCGCGCAGTTCGCGAATGATCGACTGCACACGCATACCCTTCATGCCCACGCAGGCGCCCACCGGGTCCACGTCCTTGTCGCGGCTTTCGACTGCAATCTTGGTGCGCTCGCCTGCTTCGCGCGCCACAGCGCGAATCTGCACGGTACCGTCGTAAATCTCGGGCACTTCCATCTCAAATAGCCGCTGCACCAGGGCGGGATCGGCGCGCGACACCACAACTTGCGGTCCCTTCGCAGCGCGTTCCACCGCGCGAATCGTCACGCGCATGCGGTCGCCCACATTGTAAGCCTCCAGGCGCGATTGCTCTCGCTTGGGCAGACGCGCTTCGGTGCGGCCCATGTCCACGATCAGGTCCGGCCCTTCGGTGCGCTTCACCACACAATTCACCAGTTCGCCGACGCGAGTGTGATACTCGCTATAAATCATGTCGCGTTCGGCCTCGCGCACTTTTTGCAGAATCACCTGCTTGGCCGTTTGCGCCGCGATCCGCCCAAGCACGTCAGTCGGCCTGGACCGCGTGATTTCTTCGCCCACCTCTATGCTCGGATTCTGTTTGCGAGCGTCCGTCAGCGAAATTTCCCGCAGAGGATCGGCCACTTCGTCGACCACGGTATGCACGGAAAACACGTCGACCTGACCGGTGTCGGGATTGAGCTTCGAGCGCAGATCTTCTTCGGTGCGGTAGTATTTCCGCGCCGCCACCACCATCGCGTCCTCTATGGCCGCGACGATGATCTCCGGTTCGATGTGCTTTTCCCGGCTGATCTGCTCGATCGTTTGGTATAGCAGACTCGCCATCCGCGCCTCTCCTGGCCCTTACAGCTCGACCACCAAATTTGCTTTGCGAATATCGGCGTACGGCACCGAAATTTCGCGATCTCGCACCGTCAACTTCACGGTGCCGTCTGCATAACTCGCCAACCGGCCTTCAAAGTACTTCTGGTTTTCCACCGGCTCATTCAGCCAGATGCGAGCTAATCGTCCTACGAACCTCTCATAGTCCGCTGGCTTGATCAGCTTCCGGTCAAGTCCCGGTGAACTCACCTCCAGGACGTACCTCGGTCCCGGCACCAGATCCTCGACGTCGAGGATTACACTCAACTGCTCGCTGACGCGCTCGCAGTCCTTGTGAGTGATCCCAGCCGCAGCCTGCGGAACAGCTGGGTCCGGCAAGCGGTCGATATAGACCCGCAACAGCCGTTGCTTGCCGATCTTCCACTCGACGTCAAAAATCTCTAGGCCCTCCGAGTGCGCGACGCGCTCGGCCGCCTGTCGAATCTTTTCCAGGTCCATGCTCTTCTAGGAGCGGCATTTAAGCCCGCCCGGGACCCCTGCCTTCCAGAATTTGCTCGCGGCCAACAAAAAAGTGGGCTCGCGCCCACTGGTTTGTGCGACCTAGACTGGAAGCAACAACAGTATAAACTTCGTTATGCTCGAAACGCAAGCCGGGTCTGGAGCCGTCTCCAAGGCCTGATTTGCGCCGTTCGGCGAGCCATCGGCCTCCCAATTTGATACCATACCGCTCGTGACTGGCAGCGCGCCCAAGCCGGGTCCGGCAATGAACCTGCGCCAGGCTGTCGAGAAGTACCTTGCGGTGGCGGGTGGATACGGGAAGCCAGCCGCGCTCTCGGCATTCGGGCTTTCTGCAGCCGAGACCGAAGCGGTTTTTGGGTTGTTCGACGAGGACTACCAGCTCTCGCGGTTTTTCCACTTCCGCAACGATTCCGGCGAGGGCTATCAGATCAATGGATTCCCTCAGACGCACGTCGTGATCGACGCCGAGATCCAAACCATTCTCTGATCGACAACCAGGATTAATCTGAACTGGGTGGCCCGAGGTTTTGGCTTTCCTTTCCTGAATCGAGAGCAGTCAGCCACCCAGCACGACAGTTCACCATCTACAGGCCGAAGTTTTAACCTGCATGCGCTTGCTGTCTTTTCGCCATTTCCTGCATCCTGCGAGACATCTCTTCGGGCGAAACGTTCTCGACGTGAGTTGCGAGCGCCCACACGTGGCCGAACGGATCAGTGACGCGGCCGTATCGGTCGCCCCAAGGTTGGTTCCCCAGTGGCTGAAGTTCTTTGGCGCCAGCCGCGAGCGCGTTTTTGAACGTCGTGTCGACATCGTCTAAATACAGGAAGATATTGACCGGCGATTCACCCTGCGGCTGGTGCGCGCTGGGTGTGCCGCCCATCATGACGATCGAATCGCCGATCCTAATCTCCGCGTGAGAAATCCTGCCGTCCGGTCCCGGCATACGCATGATTTCCTTTGCGCCAAATGCCTTCTTGTAGAATTCGATCGCTCGCGCTCCGTCATTGATTACCAGATAGGGCGTAACAGTGCGGAAGCCTTCCGGAATGGGATTCACTTTACTTGCCATAATGTTCCTCCTCGTCGTTATCGACGGGCTACGTTGTGGCTGGGAATTGATTGTGGGGTTTCAGTTATTCGCAGGCTGGTTCTGCAATTCTTAGCGCAATGCGGGGTGAAAATCAAATTCCGGGTCGACGTCGACGGGAATGTCCGAACCCTTGGCGAGAGCCTCGCGCAGCTCCGGCGGCATTACCGCGTATTTCTTGAACCAATTTTCGGTGCGGGTGCGGTCGCCGGTAGCTTCCTGTTCGAGCAATTCCTTGGCGAGTGAAGAGATTGCGCCCGGCATCTTCTGAAAATCGGCCACGTAGAGGCCGGTGGATGGGTCGCGGTGAACGGCGCCTTGCTCGGTGAGATAGCTCAACTCCATCATGGCGCCTTGGCCGTGCGCTTCCGCGATGCCGAAACGAATGGTGCGGAATGTCTCACCTAGAAACGACGCATAAACTTGGTTCTGCTTGTCTTTCGGCAAAGCTTCGTGATCGACAAGCCACTGCATGCAGCGCATGCCCACTATGTCCGCCTTCGCTTCTTCGAGCGCGGAGTATTGATGGCCGATCGCTTCATTGATGGCCACTTTTCCGGCCGAGGTGTGCGCAAACGACGGGCCCAGGCCGTGCGAGATTTCATGGAGAATCACGAAAGTGAGCGTGGCATCGCCGCTCACCATGGCGGCCTGATCGGGCCGCATCACGCGCTGGGCCAGCGGCACAATGACGTTGTCCACGCGGGCATCCATGAAATTCTTCCAGAAGATTTTCTTCGATCCCTTTTGCTCGTGAATGCGCGGATCATTGGGTAGATTGTCGGCAACGGCCTGATAGCCGTGCAGCAAGTCTCCTGAGCGATAGATCGCGTCGACCACTTCCATCGGCGATTGCTTGCCGTGCTTTGACGGTAGGTCCGCGGCGGGCAAGGGAAGCGATTCCTGCAAGCTGGGAACGTATTTTTCGAAGACCGCGAGCTTTTTGCTTTCAGCGTCGTCGCGAATCATGATCGACGCGCCGTAGGAAGTCTTCACACCCAGCAACCCGTCGAGATAGACCTCGTACGGAGCGAAGATGATGTCGAATTTCGGATTCTTCAAATCAAGCCAGGCAATATCGCTCGGATAGTAGTCGTCGGTGAGCAGAGCATGAGCGCGCAACTGCAGAAACTTGGCGAATGCCGGATCGTCGCTCAGCTCTGAAGCTTGCCGCAGGTCGCGCGCCATCGGCACCAGAAATTCGCGGAAGGCGGTATGGTAGGGAATGGCTTCGAGCGCGTCGCCATTTCGGCGAACAATGGTTTGCGGATTGTAAAGCGCCGCTTTCTGGTCGGGATGCGCGGCAACGTATGCGTCGAATTGGTCTTTCGTCATACCCCAGGGGAAAAATCCGCGACCAGGAGGGGCGGGCTCGGTACCGACGAAGGGCCTGTTGTCGTCGATCAGATCGAAGCGGCCACCATTGATTTTCAGATACTGGCGCAGCAGTTGATCCTGATGATTCGTGCTGTTTGCCAACGAGAGGTAAAGCTTCAGGCCCTCGGGATCGCTCTGGCGCCAGTAGATGCAGTCGAGCAGGCCGGCCGCATCGACAAGCTTGTCGACCATTTTCTTTTCTTTGTCGGTGAGGCCGCTGGAATCGAAGCCGATGTGAATCGGCTTGAATTTTGCGACGCGCTCGGCAAGATCGGGCGCGATGACGAGCTTTGGCGCCGTGGAGGTTTTGTGCGCAGAACTAGCCTTCGTCGATTTCGCGGATTTGGCTGATTGCGCGACCGCCGACCGCGGCGCCAGCGAAAGGAAGGCGAAAACAAAGAGGCTTGCCACCGTAACGACAGAGTTTCGGTTAGACGAGGAGCCGATCCTTTGTTTTGTTTGACTTACAGGCAATTCTAATCGAAAGGCAGTTTCGGTTAGAAGTGAGCGATCACTGCCGGAAAAGTGCCTTTGTGCGGGCGGAGCGACGCGGCGCTCGCAGGCCGGCGCAGAATTCTTTGCCCTCGCCTGGACCAACCTCGGTCCGGGGCCGAGCCGCCGAAATTTCGCTGCAAAGTCCACGCTAGCATCTTAAAGCAGAAAATCAGAAGCGCAAGGGCCGACTCCTGTGGACCGCAGGTCGTGGCGCGCCGCGCGGACGATTAGGCGCGCGTCCCAACGAAAATGCTTATCGCGGCATGGGCATTCTCATATGCGGCGACTGCGAGGGCACTAGCGTGCCGGTTGCGTCGAAGACCTTCTGCGCCGCAGGCGGAAGCTTATCGATCTGGCTCAGAAAAGTCACAATTTGCCATACCTGATTTTCATTCAACGTACGATTCCACGCAGGCATTCCTGTCCAGCGAATCCCGTGCTGGATTATGTAAAAGTTGGCGCTCTCCGGCATGTCCGGGGCGTCCTGGAAGAATCCAGGCACGGATGGATAGAACGATTGGGCAAACTGGCTGTCGGGATTCGACGGAACCCCGTGGCATCCAGCGCAATGGTCCAGGTAAAGCTTCGCGCCCGCCGTCAGGTTCTCGTCGGTCGGCAGGACGGGATTTTTCGCTGCAGGCGAGTGGCGATCCGTG